>NZ_LNGH01000002.1:0-188908 GCF_011057715.1 Marinitoga sp. 38H-ov | reverse complement strand
TAAGATTAATCTTAGCGGATTTTTTTTGATTATTTATTTTTTCCATATGTTTTTAAGTAATTTAATTCTTTAAAAAAAACAAAAATCATTATCAATGTAAATAAGTAGATATAATAATTAAAATATGGGATATCTCCTTCACTTGTAAATACACCCAACCAACCAAATAAATATTTTAACAATTCATATGAACCAATTATAAAAGAGATAATTGAACTAACTATAATATGAGCAGATTTATGATACCATATATTTTTAATATCCTCCCATAATCCAATAAAAGCTATTAAAGAAACGGTTAAGTATGAAAGGAAAATAAAACTATCATATTTAATATTTGTTATTGACATAATTAAAGAAACAATACCTATTATTATAAGAGTAAATTTTTTATTTTTCATAAGAATATTCCTCCTAATAAGTATACGATATTTGCAATAATATATGCAACAATCAAAGTATAAAATAATTCAAAAAATAACCATTTATAACTTCCTGTTTCTTGTTTTATTACTCCCAATGTTGCAAAACATGGAATATAAGCTAATACAAAGAAAATCAAAGCTAAAGCCGATCTTTGAGTTAAAATACTTTGTATAGCATAAGTTATTCCTTCTTCACCTACGTTAAGTATTGTCATATACGATGAAGCAATAACTTCTTTAGCAACAGCTCCAAAAATTAGGGAAATATTCGTTTGCCAATTCCAACCTAAATGTAATGTAATAGGTTCAAAAAATCTACCAATATATGCAGCATATGATGATGATATATCGTTATTATTAGGAAAATAGGATAATAGCCATATAAATATAGTGGCTAATAAAATTATTCCTCCAGCTTTTTCTAAAAAGTGTTTTCCTCTATTCCAAGAATATAGCATTAAATTTCTAAAAGTAGGCATTCTAAAACGTGGTAGTTCAATAGTAAATGGTATTCCTTCTCCTTTAATAAAAAACATTTGTAAAATTTTTGCAGATAATAACACTAATATTATACTCGATATATAAACTAAAAGCATTATTGTAGCAGCATTTTTACTGAAAAATACACTTATTAATAATACATAAACTGGTAATCTAGCAGAACATGATGCAAAAGGTACACTTAAAATTAAAGCCATTCTTTCTTTTTTATTTGCTATAGTTTTCGTAGACATAATTGCAGGAACACTACATCCAAAACCCAATATAATTGACATAAAAGATCTACCGCTTAAACCAAATTTCCTAACTATTTTATCCACCAAAAAAGCAGCCCTCGGTAAATACCCTGATTCTTCTAAAAATCCCATAAAGAAAAATAAAACAAATAGTTGTGGAATAAATACTAAAACACCACCAACACCACCAATAACACCATCTATCAATAACGAATTAAGCCAAGGAACTTTTATTAATCCATTTAATGCATTTCCTAAGTTAGAAAATCCTAAATCTATTAAATCAGATAATGGACTAGCAATATTAAAAGTTAAGGAGAATACAAAAAATAAAGCTACAATATATATTAGAATACCTAAAAATTTATGGGTTAATACATGATCAAGTATATCTCTTAATGCCCAACTTCTTCCTTCTTCAATAACAGCACTTTTTATTATTGAAGATATAAAATTAAATTTCCAATTCATATATTCTATTTTTAAATTTTTCATATCAAATTTATTTGAAATTTCATTTGTTAAATCAATAGGATAATCAAAATTTTTCGAACCAAATTCTAAATAATATATAGCTAACCATTCGGGATCATATGATCTTAGATAATCGAAATTTTTAATCTTTTCTGAAAAAAAACTTATATAGTCATTTATACTTTCAGGATATGGAAATTTTTTCGAAGGAATTAATTTTTTTTCAGCCACTTTATGTACTTCTTCAATTAAAGTATCTATACCTATATTTTTTTTTGCTGAAGTTAATATAACAGGTATATTTAAAGTTTTTGAAATGAAATAAGGGTTTATTTCTTTTCCTTTTTCATTAGCTTCATCTATAGAATTAATAGCTAAAACAACTGGTAATTTCATTTCTAAAATTTGCATTAATAGATACATTGATCTTTCTAGATTTAATGCATCGGCAACAACAATTACAGCATCTGGTGATTCGTTTAGAAAATAATCTCTAGCAACTTTTTCATCTTCGCTTTGAGCAGAAAGAGTGTAAATTCCAGGTAAATCTATTAGTTTAAAGTTATGTTCTTTATACTTAAATGCACCAACCTTTTTTTCAACAGTAACTCCAGGCCAATTAGCGATATATTGTCTACTACCGGTAATAATATTAAAAATAGAGGTTTTACCAACATTTGGATTTCCTATAACGGCTATTTCAAAAGTCATATTTCACCCTCCACATCTTTTTTTATCACAAAAATTGTTAATGGGGCAATCAGAACATCTTAAGTCTAAATCAGAAAAGGAGTTTATTTTAATGCCATTAGATATTAAAAATGGAAATATTATTTTCCAATTTTGATCAGATAAATTGTATTTTCTTTTTATTTCATCAATAGAAATATTCTCTTTGCTTTCTTGTATATAAGAAATAATTTCATTTATATTCATTATAATCTCCTCACTAAAATTTTTTTAGCTTTCCCTTTACCTAATAAAATATTTTTTTCTTTAACTTTTATACTTAATTTGTGCGAATTGCTTTCAATAACTTCAATTTCATCTCCAACAAAAATATTTAATTTTTCCATTTCCCTTTTAAACAATAATCCACCTTGTAAAGAAAAAACTTTATACTTTCCGGGTGTTGCTTCATATAAAAATAATAATTCTTCTGATACCTCAACAAAAATTTTTTTAGCTTCATCTTTTCTTATCATTATTTTATTATCATCTATTTTGAAGATCATGGGATCTCCAAAGGGAGATTCATGAACATAGGTTATATTTTTTCCTGGGATTAATCCCATGGCAATAAATCTCTCCTTTATTGATTCATCAAAATCCAATCTAATAATTATTCCATTCATTCCTATTCTTAATCCGCTTAAGGGTATTACCATGGCATCCTCCTTATTATTCCATTTCTGTTAGTGATATTTTTCATTATATATTTTACATGAGAATTGTTAAAAGCTAAATGGTTAAATAAAAAAATATGATTACTTGATATTTTATATAATAAAAAAAGTAATAAAATTTAAAGAAAATATTATATTTTTTTATTTAAAAAATCATGATTAATATATAAATTAACTATAATGTTTTATTGATATATTCAATAATATTTTCTAACTCTTTTATTTTACTTTCAATTTCCGAAACTTCTTTTGAATAAGCAGCTTCTCTAACACAAGTTTCAAGGTGCTCTTTTAAAATTTGAGAGTTAGCTTTTTTTAATAATGAGATAGAAGCAAGAATTTGTTTTGAAATATCAATACAATATCTATTATCTTCAACCATTTTAATCACTGCTTCAACTTGTCCTTTTGCTGTTTTTAAAACATTTAAAGATTTGTTATGTTTTACATGATGTTTATGCATATCCATTTAAATCCCTCCATACAGTATTTTGTATATTTATATTATAACGTATTTTTATTATAATTTCGTTTGCTAAATAAAAATTTTGTGGTATGATATATTAGAAAGAATATGGAGGAGGTAGGTTATGGAAAAAATATCTAAATATCCTAAGGATATTTTATTAATGGGATTGTTTTTTTTGTTATTACCTTTTTTAATGATTCCAAGTTGGGTTTATGAGTATTCCACTCAAAAACATTTAGTTTTTTCAATATTTTATACAGGTATGTTTTTTTATTATTTTTATAAAATTCAAAATAAAAATTATGAAATTAATTATTCATTAAATCATATTTATTTTTCATTTTTTGGTTTAGCAACACTTTTTTCTTTAATTAGTGTTTTTTTGCAGAATAAATATTATTTTAGATATTCTTTTGAAGTTTCATTATACACATTAATAATTGTTTTGGTTTCATATATTTTAACTAATAGGTTTGGAAAAAAATTTGATTATATTGAATCAGCATTGTTTGTTTTTTTAATAACTGGATTTATAATTGGTTTTGACGGATTATTAAATAAATTTTTTGGATATGATTTATTTTTTGGTAAATATGGTGATCCATCTCAAAGAATAACTTTGAGAACTACAATTGGTAATCCTAATTTTGTTTCTGATTATATGGGACAAATGATTCCTATAGGGATATATTTTGCTCTTTCTAAAAGATCAAATTTATATAAAAAAATATTTGCCATCGTTTCAGTATTTGTTATGTTTTGGGTACTTCTATTTGCTCAAACGCGTTCAATATATTTATCCTTCTTTTTAGGAATGATAATTTTTACTTTATTTTTTGTTATAAGTGTTTTAAAAAATAAAGATAATAAAAAATATTCGAAATCAAAAAACTTTTTAATTCCGTTAATTTTAATAATTATAATAATTTCCTTCTTATTAATAATGTTTAATATTCCATCACCTTTTAATAAAGGTGGAGAAGTTGTTGCATCGAAAAGATTTCAAGCAATGTCTTCTGTTTCATCTTGGGATGAAAGAACTTTATCTTGGTTAGCTTCAGTAGAACAATGGAAAGATCCAAATCATATAGAAAATAGAATAATTGGTGGTGGAATTGGTACATATCCTGTATATGCAGTAAGATATATGGGGGATATACAAGCAAGAAACCCAGAAAAATTTTATTATGCTTGGAATAATTTTAAAAGAGCACATAATGATTATTTACAAGTTTTAGGAGAAACTGGTATTATAGGGTTTGTTTCTATTATATTGTTATTATTTGGACTTATTACTATATATTTAAAAAGAGTGTTTAAAATTTCTGATTTTGATAAACTATTAATGTTTAATTTGTTTGCATGGAGTTTAACAATAGTTGCAGTTCATTCTTTTACAGAATTTCCAATGCATTTGCATCCTAACATTATGTCAGCATTATTTATTATTTCAGTAGCTGTATCTGAACAATTTGGAGATACTAGAAAAATTAATATTAGTAAAAATACAATGAAAAGTATATTTGTTATATTTATCTTACTAGGAATTGTAGTTTCTTATTTAAAAATTCAATCTACAGCTGCTGAGATTTATTTTAAAAAAGGTAATGAAGAATATATGAAAATAGATGCATATGAAAATATTGTAAAAAATCAAATACCTAACGTAATTAAGCAAATAGAATCTAAAATTAATGAGTATAAAAGTTTAAAAATAACAAATCCATTAGATTTACAAAAAGTTTCAAATGAAATAAAAAATTTAGAAGAACAAAAACAAAAATATTTATCTGCTAAAGTTGATTATGAAAATAAAGCTTTTGAATCATATAAAAGGGCTAAGGAATATTTCATTAAATCTTTAGATTCAAATCCTGCTTTTGGCAAATCTGGTTTTTATTTAGCTCAATTAATGGCAAAAACTCCATATAGATTAATGGAATTAGAATATAATAATTTAGAAAAATATATGGATATGAAAACATTTGAATACAAATATATGTTAAATGAATTTGAAGGATCTATGGATCTCATGCCATTTAGTAGGAAAAAAATTAGAGACGATATAAAAGAATTATATGAATTATTAAAAAACGAAGATAATAATCAATTATTGCAGGCATTGGCATATATTCAATCTATTCAAGATGAAATAGATCAATTGGAAAGCAACTATGTTTCATTTAATGAAAAAAATGCATATAGACTTATATCTAAATTAAATGTATTACTTTTCCAAAATCTTACAAATATTGAAAAATATTTTTCAAGTAATGAAAAAGTTATAAAAGAAATAAATATATTAAAAGAAAAATATTATAATGATTTTGTTCATTGGTATGAAAAAGCAATATATATATTGCCTGGTGGTTGGAATAGATTTCCTGAATGGGAAGATATATATACAGAATATATGAAAATAATGTTTAACTTTAACGAATATTTGGGATATGAAAAAACAGTAGAAAATGTATTAGAAATATCTAAAAAAGAAGCTAAAGCAGATTACTATATGGCAAAAAAATTTAGAGGTATTCCAGATAAATCATTTGAATTTTTTGAAGATTTATATTTTCACCTAAAATCTATATCAAAAGAAGATTTAGCAAATAGATTTGCTAATAATATAATAGAAAATTACAAAGAATTATATAATTATTATGTTGATTATTTAGAAAAGAATCCTGACTATATATATAGAGATAGAGTAGAAACTTTTATTAATGTCTATAAATTTTTAAAATGAGAATAGCAAGTATATTATTGATAATAGTTATATTGTTGAATTCAATAACATTTTATGTTTATTTAAAATTTAAAAATATGGAATCAATAGAATCAAAGTATTCTATATATGATGTATATATGAAAACTAGATTTTATGATAAATTGATTATTTTTATGTCTAAACATCCAGATGTGAAAAATGTTGAATTAAATGGGTTGATTTTTAAAAGAAATGGAAATGAAATTATAGTTGAGGAGGAGTAAAATGAAAAGAGCTATTATAGTAGATTCTGGTTGTGCTCCAACACCTGAATGGATTAGTAAATATAATTTAAAATTTATGGGTATGAAGGTATATATAGATGGTAAAGAATATACTGATGGGATTGATTTATTTAAAGAAGAATTTTATGAAATTGTAAAAGGTGCCGATGATATTTATACTGCTCAACCATCATTAAAAGAAATAATGAATATATATGAAGGATTGAAAGAAGAAGGGTTTGATGAAATTATAGATATTCATTTTTCATCTAAAATGTCAGGGTTGTATAATACAGCACAAATGGCTAAAAATATGTTAAAATTGGATGTAAAAATCGTTGATACTAAAATGGTTTCAATTGGTGCTTCTTTTGTTGCAAGAAGAATAGTAGAATTATTAGAAGATGAAAATAAAACTTTTGAAGAAATTGAAAAGAATATTCCAAAAATTATAGAAAATACATTTATGGAATTTACAGTACCTACATTAAAGTATTTAATTAAAAATGGAAGAATTGGTAAAGCTGCTGGTATGGCTGGTACATTATTGAAGATTGTACCTGTTTTATCTGTAGAAGATGGTGAAATTTATCCTCTTACAAAAGTTAGAGGTATTAATAAGGCGTTAAATGTCATGGCTGATAACGCGTATGAATTTATTAAAAATAGACCATATAATGTAAAGATATATAAAGTACATGGATTTGAGAAAAACAAAGAACAGGAAGATGCTGTATTTAATATGTTCATGGAGAAATTTCAAAAATTAAATTATAACTATGAATTAATTGAGGGAAGAATTTGGCCAACAGTTGCTTGTCATAGTGGTCCTGAAGTATTTGGTTTAGCTGTGTATGGGGAGGAAAATCCTATATAATGCATCTTGAAGATTTTTTTAATGAAATAGAATATTTATTTAATTTGGGTATATCAAAAAAAATATCTCAAAAAAGTTTTTTTACAGAAATATATAATTTTTGCAGAGAAAATTATAATATTATTGAAAAAGAAAAGGGCCTAAAAGAAAAAATAGGCTCCTTTTTGGCATATTATAAACCTTTAGATAAAATATCAGAAGAAAGAGCTATTAAAAGGATAAAGATGGGATTTGATCTAATAAAAAAATTAAAAGATGAATTTTTAATTGATAAACCTGATATGCCATATAAAGATTTACCTTTAAAGACAGATATTAAATACATTAAAGGAGTAGGGAATAAAAGAGCAATTTTATTTAGAAATTTGGGAATAAATAATATTGAAGATAGTTTTTATTTTTTACCAAGAAATTATGAAGATAGGCGAGAAATTAAATTAATTTCAGAATGTTATCATGGACAAACATGCTTAATTGTAGGTAATATTGTAAATTACGAAGAACGGAAAACTGGTAATTTAAAAATTCTATCTTATGCTTTAGAGGATAAAAATAATTCAGTTATTATATTGACATGGTTTAATCAAGATTATATAAAAAAATTTTTGCAAGTTGGCATGAAAGTAGCTGTATACGGTATTGTTGAAATTGAGTTTGGTAGAAAACAAATGAAAAATCCAGATTTTCAAGTTATAACAAATGAAAATGAAATAAAACAAGGAATTTTACCAGTATATCCGTTAAAAAAAGGATTATATCAAAATAATATGAGGGTTATTCTTTCAGAAACTATTCAATATGCAAATAAAAAAGAAGAGTTTTTACCAAAAAATATAATGGAAAAATATGATATTTTAGAATTTCCAAAAAGAATAAAAGGTATTCATTTTCCTAAAAGTTACTACCATTTAAATAAAGCAAAAGAAGGACTAAAATATGAAGAAATATTTTTATTTGAATTTTCTGTTTTGATTCAAAAACAAAAAATACAATCAAGAGATGGATATGCGAAAAATATTTTAGGAGAATTAGCTAATAAATTTATAGATTCTTTGCCTTTTAAACTTACAAATTCCCAGATAAAAGCATATAATGAAATTAGAGAAGATATGAGAAAAAATACACCAATGAATAGATTATTACAAGGAGATGTTGGTTCTGGTAAAACGGTTGTTTCTGAAATAGCTTTAATAGATAATTATGAAAGTGGATTTCAAGGAGCAATAATGGTTCCAACATCAGTTTTAGCGAAACAGCAATATAATAAGATTAAAAAGGATATGGAAAAATTAAATATAAATGTAGAATTATTATTAGGTGAAACTAAAAATTCTGAAAAAAAAGTAATTAAGGAAAAACTTTTAAATAATGAGATTGACATTTTAATAGGCACACATGCATTGATACAAGATGATGTTATGTTTAATAATCTGGGATTAGTGGTAATAGATGAACAACATAGATTTGGTGTAAAACAAAGATTAGCTTTAATTAGTAAAAGTAAAATGCCTGATACATTATTTATGACAGCAACACCAATTCCTAGAACATTAGCTATGACATTGTATGGAGATTTGGACGTAACAGTAATAAATGAAATGCCTGCAGGAAGAAAAAAAATAAAGACAGTTTTAGTGAATGAACATAAAATAAATGAAATCTATAAATTTATAGAGAATGAATTAAAAAATGGGAATCAAGCTTTTTTTGTTTATCCTTTAATTGATGAATCTGAAGTTTTAGATTTGAAAGCAGCTACTGAAATGTATGAAATATTAAATAACAAATTTAAAGATTATGGAGTAGGACTTTTACATGGCAAAATGACCCCTGATGAAAAAAATTCTGTAATGGAAAAGTTTAGTAATAAAGAATTTTCGGTTTTAGTTTCTACAACAGTTATTGAAGTAGGAGTTGATATACCTGATGCTACAGTAATGGTTATAGAACATGCTGAAAGGTTTGGATTATCACAGTTACACCAATTAAGAGGAAGAGTAGGTAGAAGTAAAAAACAAGCATATTGTTTTTTGGTTATTAGTCAAAATACTTCAGGAGACACAAAAGAAAAATTGCGTAAATTTGCTAATACTAACAATGGTTTTGAGGTTTCTGAAATTGATTTAGAATGGAGAGGGCCAGGGAAATTTTTTGGTACAGAACAACATGGTTTACCAGATTTTCAATTTATAGATATTTTAAATGATCCTGAATTAATATCTAAAGCAAGAAAAGATGCAGAAGAAATATTAAAAGAAGACCCAAATTTAGAAAATCATATAAATTTAAAAAATGAAATATATAATAGATATGGAAAGAAATTAAAAATGTTAGAAGCTTAAAAAGTGTGGTGATATTGTGTTAATAATTGAAAATGGTTATTTAAAAGGAAGAAAGATAAATATAGTCCCAGATAAAAGAACAAGATATACACCTGCTAATGTTAGAAGAGCAATATTAAATATAGTTGATGTTAGTGATATGAATACTTTAGAAATTTTTGGTGGTTCTGGTTCAGTTTCTTTTGAATTTTTAAGTTCAGGTGCAATACATTCGACAATTATTGAAACATCTAAAAAAGCTTGTTCAACTATAATAAAAAATGCAAATCTTTTAGGGGTGAAAGATAGGATAAAATTAATATGTTCGGATTTTAGAAAAAGTATTGAAAAATTAAATGAAAAATACGATATAATATTTATGGATCCACCTTTTCAAATGGGATTAGCAGAAGAAGCTTTAATAAAAATTTCTGAAAATAATAAAATTTATGATGAAAATATATTAATAATTGTTGAACATTCTAAAAGAGAATTATTAAAAGAAAAATATAATAATTTAATAAAATATAAAGAATATAATTATGGTGATATAATATTATCTCTCTATACAAAGGAAGGTGACTGAAATGATTATTGAAAAATATCATATTTTTAATGTGATGGAGGAGATAGTAGAAGAGATTACAAATGAAATGTTTAACATGCCAAATATTGAAATTTGCATATGTGATAGATGTAAAGCTGATGTAATTGCTTTATCTTTAAATAATTTGCATCCAAAATATGTTGTTTCTGAAAAAGGTAGAATTTTTTCTGAATTAGAAACTTATACATTCCAGTTAAGAGCAGAGGTTTTATCGGAAGTTTTAAAATCTATGGAAAAAATAAAGGAAAATCCATCACATCCAAAAGAAGAGTCAATTTATAAAGATTTAAAAATGGATGTTGATGATCTTGAAAAACATTTTGATGACATTAAAAATAAGCAGTAAAAATCATACCAAGTATTAATTCATTTTGATTATTTATATTATTTCCTAATTTTAATAATAATAGTTGAGATTCTAAAATATTAATTTTATTTTTTAATTCTTTTTTTATAATTGGATCATCTTCATTAGTCATGAAACTTTTTAATTTCTTGATTAAATTCTCTAGATCCTTAATTTTATTTTCTGAATTATTTGATTGGTTATCAGAAATAATTTCTTTATTTTTTTCATTATAAGCTATCTTAACCTCGGTTTTTCCAGCAACTGCAGCTAAAAAAGCACCTCTTTTTTGCATATCTAGAGAAATTTTACTATAAATAACATATCCTCCTTCAACGGCGGCTTGTTTTTTAAAAGCTATTAAATTTCCTGTTTCTTGAGATAATACTCTAATAATACTTAAAGAAGCTGGGGAAGATGATGCTATTCCTGGTTCTCCGGGATCAAGCTTATATCCTAAAATTGGGTTATCAAGGTTTATTTTCATATTAACCAATCCTTTATATATTTAGAATATATATTTTTTAAAAAGTTCAATGAAAAGAGTGGTAAAGTGGATTTAGAAAAAAATAAGAAGATAATAAAAATAGATAATAATAAAATATTTTTTTCTTTTACAGAAAATAAAATTAATGAAAAAATATTTGAAGATATATATAATACATACTTTCCAGATTTAATAATTATATTCAAAGTAGAAAATGATATAAAAGTATATTTATCTTCAAGGAAAATTGATATTTTAGATATTTTCAGAAAGTATAATATAAAAAGAAAAAATAATATTTTTTTCTTTTTATCAAATGAAAAAGATATTCAATTATTACTTAGTACTTTAATTGATGATATAAAAAATTATTTTGACCCTGTAATCTTAGCAAAAGATATAATGTCGTATCCTGTTAGAACTGTATTAGCAGATGAGTCTATTGAAAAAGTTTATAGATTAATGATGCAAACTGGGCATAATGGTTTTCCAGTAATCGATAATAATGAACTTATTGGATTAATTACTAGAAAAGATATTGAAAAAGCTATGAATCACGGTTTATCAAAATCCCCTGTAAAAAAGTTTATATCAAAAAATATAATTTCAGTTTTTCCAAAATCAACTATTGAAGAGATTAGAATGAAAATGTTAGAAAATGGAATTGGAAGAGTTTTAGTAATTGATGAAAATAATACTTTGGTAGGTATAATAACTAGATCAGATATATTGAAGGGTAAAATTTTCCATAGATCAAAACCAAATATAATTGTTGATTATGAAGAGGAATTACACAAATATAATGTTTTAAAAAAAATGGTTAAAATAATCAAACCTAAATATATGAATCTATTGAGATTATTAGGTATATATGGCACTGAATTGAATATGCCAGTTTATTTAGTAGGAGGTTTTGTAAGAGATTTATTATTAGAAAGAAAAAATTTTGATATAGATATAGTTGTAGAAGGTGATGGATTAAAATATGCAAAATATGTTTCAAAAAATTTAAAAGCAACATTTGTAGAACATAGTGAATTTCATACAGGATCATTATTTTTTAAAGATGGTTTTAGAATTGATATAGCAACAGCGAGAACAGAGTATTATGAAAAACCTGCTGAATTACCAAAAGTAGAATTAAGTACAATAAAAAAAGATTTATATAGGAGAGATTTTTCAATAAATGCTATGGCAATAAAACTCAATGCTGAAGAATTTGGAGTATTATTAGATTTTTTTGGATGTAAGAGAGATCTTGAGAAAGGTATAATTAGAGTTTTATATAATTTAAGCTTTATTGAAGATCCTACAAGAATATTAAGGGCTATAAGGTTTAAAAAAAGATTTAATTTTGAGATTGATAATAGTACTTTAGAATTATTAAAAGATGCTGTATACAATAATTTCATTGAAAAAGTAACAGGTATGAGATTAAGAGAGGAATTTGAAAAGATATTATCTGAGAAAAATATTATTGAATCTTTAAACGAAATGGGCGAACTAAAAATTTTAGATCATTTATTTAAATATTCAAAATTTAAAATTGATAAGATAAAACATTATGATAAAATATTAAAATTTTATGAGTGGGTAAATGAAAACATTCCAGAATATTTAAATAAAATAAAGCATTTTCATTTATTTTTATATTCATATTTATTAAATGAAACTGATAAAGCTATTATGTATTCATATGAAAAGTATGGGCTTCCTAAAAATTTTTTAAATAATATTGAAAAATTAAAAAATGTTATTTATATTATTAAATCAAGTAATTTTAGTAAATTATCTGATATATATAAACTAGTAGAGAATTTTGATAATGAATTATTAATTACATTGGGTGGATATATAGATGGAGAAAATATATCTTTATATAAAAAATATCTATTAGAAATAAAAGATTTAAAATTAAATATATCTGGAAAGGATTTAATTAATTTAGGTATAAATGGGAAACAAATAGGGAAAATATTAAATGAAATAAAATTGAAAAAGCTTGATGATAATATTGACGAAAGAGAATATTTAAAAAAATTTGTGAGGGACATAAATGAATGAATACAGAACATATATTTTGATTTCATTAATTATTATAAGCATATCAATTTTTTTTATAATTAAAATATTAAATGAATCATCTGATTTGATTACTATAGCCTCATTACAAGAAATTCCTTTAGAAATAGAAAACAGCAGTAATGATATAATATTAATTAATGAAAAAGAATTAGGACCTAATAAAAAAATAAATATTAATTTGAAACCTAATGAAAAACTTTTGATTTCTAATAATACTGGAACTGTTATTATATACACATTTGAGAAAATTTATAAAATTAAATTAAAATCTTTTGAGGTGGTGATGGAAAATGGGGAAAATTAAAGATATCGATAGAGTTAATTATGTTATACATATATTTACTGCTGGTGATACAGATTATTGGCTATATCATGAAAATGTTTTAGAGGAATTAGAAAAGCATTTTGGTGAAATAGATTATATATCAGATGAACTTGATTTTCAAAAGTACACATATTATTATAATATGGAAATGG
This sequence comes from Marinitoga sp. 38H-ov, assembly GCF_011057715.1. Lineage (NCBI taxonomy): Bacteria > Thermotogati > Thermotogota > Thermotogae > Petrotogales > Petrotogaceae > Marinitoga > Marinitoga sp. 38H-ov. The sequence continues at coordinate 175,206 of NZ_LNGH01000002.1, read as the reverse complement.
GACAAAATGTAAAAATAAAGGCTAGAATGATTAGTTTTAAAAATTTATATTCTCCAGGTTTTTTAGCTGATGCAAAAACTATAACAAATAACATTGAAGCTAAATATGCTGTTGAAGGAAAAAGAAAGGTAAATTTAGATGTTGGTTATATTCATCATATGCAATTTGTGTTAGCAAGTACTAAACCATGGGGAAATAGAATTTATTTATCAAAGGGAATTTACGCAGAAATAACTTTAATGTATGTATATGAACAATGGAAAGCATTTGATCATTCATATCAAAATTTTAAAGATAAAGAATATCAAGATATTTTAACAGTAATTAGAGAAATGTATTTGGAAAAAAGAAAGAAATGGTTAGCAGGTAAAAAATAATGAAAAAAAAAGTTTATTTATTTATTTTTATAATTTTTATTGTCAATATATTTGCAAGTGCAAAGTTATTATTTCCAGGTAGTATAGAATTTTATTATCAAAGATCAAAAAATATTAATTCCGGTATAAAATATACCGGAATTCCTTTGTTTTTTACTGAAGATACAGATTATAAATCTAACATAACTTTAGAATTTCCTATAGGATATGAAAATAGATTAGAAAATAATGTTTTATTTAATGGCGGTGGATATTACACCTTAGAAAAAAGTAAAATATATTTTAGTGATTTATATAATGAATATTATTCATGGATGAATTTTGGATTTGAATTTTACTATAATAATGAATTATATGCAAGATTTATTGGAGATTTTAAAGAAGGTAACAGTCCATATTTTAAATATAAATCACTAAATATATTAGATATATATAATGATTTTTCATTATCCAAAAGAACTACATTAGATATGCCTTCTTTAAGCTATTTAAGTTTGAAAAATAATACTTGGAGTTTTATTTTAGGTAGAAATAAAATTTCTTTAGGGCCAATGAAAAATTCATTGATATTATCTGATGCATCAAAATACTATGAAAATATAAATTTTAAATATAATATTGAAAATTTAACTTACAACTTTATTTTAATATCAATGCAACCCATGCTTACAAAAGCAGAATATGAAATTCAATTTACATCTGATGCGACAATGGCATTAAAAGAAGTTTTTGTAAATAGATTTGATTTTGATTTTGGAATTTTTAATGTAGGATTTTCAAATTTAAATTTATATGGAGGGAAAATTCCTAATTCATTTTTAGACTTAAATAATGCTTTGATTTCAATGGATTATCAAATGCAGATTAATAATTTAAGAGTATATTTTCAAGATTCATATAATCCAATAAAAAATAAAAATAGTTTTGGTTATGGTGGAGAAATTAATTTAGAAATTTTTAAAGATATATTTTTTTCATTATTATATGAAAATTATAATGTAGAAAGTGGAATATATGAGGATAAATATCCATATAATAGGTTATATAATAGATCCTTAGAAATAATTAATGAACCAGGTTCCAGATATTTTTATGATTTTCCTTTAGGATTTAAGTATGATGAAAATTCAAAAGTAAATTCTTTTCAAACATATATTTCAGCTAAAAATTTATTAATTTTATATGAAAATGAATTTGGGAAATCTTTTGGAAATGTTTTTTATAATAAAAAGTTTAAGATATATTCAAAATTATCATATGGTGAAATTCAGTTTAAATATATAGATACAAAATACAATGAAGAAATCTTTAATAGTTATTCTTTATTTTGGATAATTCCAATAAAAATTCAATGGTAATGGAGCGGAAAATGAAAAAGATATTTTTAATATTGATTTTGTTTTATTCATTAACGTCATTTCCATTTTATTTTGAAAATGATATAGATTATAAGATTTATATAATAGAAAAAATGCTTAATTTTGAAGCATTAGATACATCTATTTCTCCATATCCATCAAAAGAAAAAAATATTTATAAAAAAAATAGTTCTAATGTTTATATTCAAATTCCATATTTTCATACAAATAATTATGAGTTAGCACCTATTTTTGAATATAAAAATAATAATTTTGGTTTAAAATTTAATATGACAAATAGTCATAATTTAATATTAGAAATGTATTTTGGTAAAAGAATAAATTCTTTTTGGTTTATATTAGGTAGATATCAAACAGATTGGTCATTAATGGAACATGGAGTTTTTTTATCAGACTCACTACCTTTTGTTGATGGCATAACAGGTGGTTTTACTACTAACTTTCTTTTAGGAAGTATGGGAATATATTTTGGAGCTTACTCCTTTAATTCTTATTTAACAGAAGAAGAGTTTAATATTCAAAGGATGCATATTGATGGAAACTCTGATAGACGAAGTATAAATGAAGGATATTATGATCCTTATAAAACTTTAATGATACATAGATTAGATTTAAAACCATTAAATTTTGTTAGAGTTTCAATAAATGAACTTAATTTAATTGGCGGTAAACTCCCTGATATTGTAGATTTAAATTTTATGAATATCCTTCATAATACATATGGTGAAGGATATTCCAATGCAATGTTTGCCATTGATGGAGAAATAGTACCTTTAAATGGGATAAAAATATATGGTGAATTGGCTATGGATGATTTTGTTGTTCCTTTGACAGAATCTGGAGCAGAAAGTTATAAGCCTACTGCATTAGCATGGGCATATGGTATTAAATCAGCTTTTAAGAAAAATAATTTTTATTTTACAGCTAAATATGAAGAATATAAAATTTACTCTTGGATGTATAATAGATGGCAAGAATTATTAAAATTCACAGGAAGATATATTGATGATAAAATTTATGATATTCCAATGGGATATGACTATGGAAGTGGTATTGAAAGTAAATTGATTTCTCTAGAGTTTTTAAAAAGTAATGTTGATATAAAAATAATGTTTGAAAAAATAAATCAAGGAGAGATTAATTTAAATACATCTTATTTTGATACTGATTTAAAAGGTAATACAGAAACATGGGAAGGGCCGTATGGCGATATTAAAGAGTATTATTATACTACATTAAACCTAGATTTAAATAACTTATTTTTCGAAGTAAAATTTGATAAATTTTTGCCTATTGAATATAAAATAAATTATAAAATTATATTTTAAAGGAGTTGAGGGGATTGAAAGTTGGATTAATATTTGGAACTAGGCCTGAAGCTATTAAAATGGCGCCTGTATATCATACTTTAAAAGAATATGGGATTGACACAAAGATTATTGCAACTGCACAGCATAGAGAGATGCTAGATCAAGTCTTAAAACTTTTTGAAATATCTCCATATTATGATTTAAATGTTATGACTCATAGGCAAACATTGCCAGAACTAACAAAAAATTTAATTGATAAAATAGATAAAATAATGAAAAATGAAAATTTTGATTATATTTTAGTACAAGGTGATACAACATCAACTTTTGTAGGAGCTTTAATTTCTTTTTACTATAAAATACCAGTTGGCCATATTGAGGCAGGTTTAAGAACTGATAATATATATAATCCTTTTCCTGAAGAAATGAATAGAAGGCTTACTAGTGTTATTAGTTCTTTACATTTTCCACCAACTAAAATATCTAAAAATAACTTATTAAAAGAAGGAATTTCCGAAGAAAATATTTTTATTACTGGAAATACTGTTATTGATGCATTGTTATGGGTTATAGATAAAAATAAAGATAAAATAGAAGAAATATTAAAAAAGTATAATTTATTAGATAAAAAATATATTTTAATGACTATGCATAGAAGAGAAAATTGGGGAGATCCAATGAAAAATGTAATGCAAGCAATAAAAGAGTTTTTATCAAAAAACAAAGATATTTATTTAGTATTTCCAGTTCATTTAAATCCAGCTGTAAGAGAAATAGTTTTTCCGGAATTAGAAAAGTTAGAAAATGCAATATTAATAGATCCGTTAGAATATCTCGAATTTACAGCAATAATGTCTGGAGCATATTTTATTATGACAGATTCAGGAGGCATTCAAGAAGAAGCTCCAGCTTTAGGAAAACCTACATTGGTATTAAGAGAAACTACGGAAAGACCTGAAGCTATTGAAGCTGGAACTGCTAAATTAATAGGTACAAATAAAGAAAATGTTTTAAAATATATAAATAAGCTATCTTTTGATAATGATTATTATTCTAAAATGTCAAAAGCAAAAAATCCATTTGGTGATGGAAAAGCTTCAATGAGAATTGCAAAAATTCTTTTAAAAGAACCTGTTGAGGAATTTAATATATAGTTCATAAATGCCAGCAAAAAGCTGGCATTTGTTTTTTATTTAATAGATGTTCTTATTAAAGTATCAAGGGCTGATGAAAATGAAAAAGTTAATGTATATAAATTTTTTGAAGGTATATAATATGTTCCGAATTCAAAATTTATAGGAATATTTTCATCAGTAATAATATAAAATTCTGGTGAAATATTAAATGTTATTCCAAATAAGTTTTCATTATCTATTAGTTTATATATGGCATTTAAATTATAATCCATGTCACCTATTGACAATATGTTAAATATATTTATTCTATTATCTGAATTATCAGAAAAATTAATTAGTTCTAAATTTATTCCATATATTTCTTTTACAAAATTATACAGCATAGGATCATTATCATATAATAACGAAATTTTGTCTAATAACGGATTAAAAATAGCATTATTTGAATATTTTAATTCTAAACTAAAAGAGTTTAATATTGGTAAATAATTATCAAATAAATAAGCAATATCAGCTGTATATGCATTTGTAAATGAATTTTCAGAATTAATAATATAATAACTACCAGTAAAATATAATCCTAAATTGTATAAGTTATCATAAATTATGGTTGGATTTAAATAATAATTGTCTGTATCTGTAAATTCACCGTTTAAAATAAATGTTGTTGAATAAGCTAATGCGTTTGAGAAGCTACCAATATCTAAATCTTTTGGAATTGAAATTTTAAATTGACCTATTAAATTTTGATATGAATAGTATAAACTTTTTAAATAACTCAAATTTAATCCAAACCATGGATTTGGATTAAAGGAAATTTTTGAATTTAATCCTAAATCTAACATATCAAAATTTTCAGAATATAATGAATAATAACCTAGTCCTAAACTATAATATGGGAATTTTTCAAAAGATAGTATTGATGAATTTCGATAATAATTATTAAATTCAAAACTTGTTTTAAAGTTTATTTCATAAGCATCAAATTTTGATATATTATTATTTAGTAAGTTAGACTTTATTAAAATTGGATAATGATTATTATGTCTTTCGACGTCAAAAGTATGCATTTGTGGATCAATATCTATAGCTATTATTTCGTTTTTGTTTAATTCAATGTTTTCTATTGTAATAATTTCTTTAGTTCCATCTTCTGTTAAAATTCTAACTTTTGTTGGAATTTTCATATTATTTAGATCAACAATTATTTTATCTTCTTTGCTTTTTATAGATGCGTCAAAGTTATTTTGATTAAAAAATAAGTCATGTAAAACATCTTTATCAACATATTCTGAAAGAAAATCAATAAAATCATTTTCTGAAGGATTTTTTTCATTATATTTATAATAGTATTCTGAAAGAAGGTGTTTAAATTTCTCTTTTCCTAAAAAATCTTCAAGAGATAACATAGCTCTTTTTCCCTTATTATAATATATATATGAAGTAAAATTTGCAGGTATTTTATCTATATCATCAGTTATAGAATTATTTATATTATAATAATTTAAGTTAAATAATCCATTTTGATCTAATTCTGAAAAGTTCTTTACTAATAATTCAGAAAAACTATCAGTTAAAATATCAGGTAAATAAATATTATATAATCTATCATCGCCATATTTTTCATACATAGAAATTTGAGCTGCATAATCAGCTAAAGATTCACTCATAAAATTATTTTTAGCAAAATCAACTCCAACTCCAATTCCAAACCACATATGAGCTAGTTCATGAGAAACTACATAAAAAGTCATAGGTTCTAATAATCCAGGTAAAAGTAAATCTGCTGTGGTAAAAAAACCGTCTCCTAATAGGAACATTCCATCAGCAGCCATACCATACATTCCTGGATAAGGATCTTGAAAAACATTAATATTTGTATACTTTAATTTTCCAAAATTTATTGTGTGTAATTCTAAAGCTTTAATTACATGTGAAGCCATTATAGCAGATCTTTGTTCTTGCCCTTTTCTATACCATATATTTACTGAATAATCTTTAGATTCTAACTTTAAATTTCTATACGAATCCTTTTTTACAAAAACAATGGGCATAGAAACGTATTTACCTTCAGAAAAATATTTATCATTTATTTTTTTTCCAGATAATATAGGTGCATATACCTTATTATTCTTAACTTTTATCGCAATATTGTGATGAACAAGAGAATAATCACTATTTTTATCAATTAGAATAGGGTACCAACCAAATCTCCAAATAAAAATATCATTAAAAGCTACATTATCAGGAGAACTTTTATCCAAAAAATATGTTTTAAAAGTAATTTTTATAATTTTTTTATTTGTATCAACTTTTAAAATTCCATTTTTCTTTTGATAATCTCTAAATTTTTTTGAATGATAATCTAAAAAAGAAAAATTTAAGTTATCATTATTTTTATCAGTTACACTTATTATTTCAATTCTATTTTTAATCTTTGGTTCAAATAATGCATTAATATATGGATTTTCATGGCTATCTAAATTTGGAAATAATGCAAAATATGGTTCTTCGTCATTTTCTAAAATAACAGTTAATTCACCTAAAATAGCTTTTTCTTTTTCTAATAATTCTATGTTTAAATCATAATTTGCTGAAAATAAGAATACGTTTATAAAAATAAATAGAAAAAAAATTATTTTTTTCATTTTATTCTCCTCCTAAATGTTCTTTTAAAAAGATATAAGCATCTTCCTTTGTATATCCAATATTTTCAAGTAGTTCTATTGCAAATTCCTTATTGATTTTTCCGCTTATATACAACTCTAATATCTTTTGTTCTTCAATAGTTAATAAATTATCATTTAGTAAATTATTATTTTTCTGAACACTGCTATTTTGATTAATAGTTTTCTCATTATTTTGATTTGTTTTAATATTAGTTCTTTCAATAAATAAATCCCCGCTTAATGTGTTAAAAATAATATATCTTTCATCAGATTCTTCAAATTTTACAGGGATATTTGTATTAATATCTCCGGATAAAGATGATTCTTTTTTTAAATAAATTTCTTTTTCTCCATTAATATATAGATGTGCATCTCCAGAAACTGACTTTATTTTTACTAATTTAAAATTTTCGTGCAAATAATCTATTACGCAATCTCCAGAAACTGTTTTTATATAAAATGATTTAATAGAAGAGTTATGAGTTTCTAAATCCCCGCTTGTACCGTTAATAATGAGAGAGTTTATTTTAGAATTATTGATATCTACATCTCCAGATACATTTTTTATATTAAATTTGTCAAGTAATATGTTATTTGCTGAAATATCTGAACTAACAGTATTTATGCGTATATTTAATACATCTTGATTTATATATAAATTAGCGTCTAAATCATTTGATTGAGTAAATTGGAAACCAAAAATTTTTGATAAAAAGCTTTCATTTTTTGGTTTGATATTTATATACCAAACATCGTTTTTTACAAAATTTTCTATTTCAATGTTTTTTGTTAAATCTTCTATTTCAAATGAATTATTAGTACTTGAATTAATAGTAATATCAACATTAACACAATTTATTTCTACATTTGAAAATGTATTATCTGGTTTTAAAATCATTATTTATCACCTCTTCTAAGAAGTTCTTTTGCTTCTTCAGGAGTGATTTCGCCTTTTTCTATTTTTTCTAAAATTAATAAAGTATCAATATTAGATTTTTTCTCTTCAAATCCCATAGCTCTAACTACACCTTCTAAACGAGCCTTAGCTGTTGGATATGAAATTCCAATTTCCTTTTGAACATCAGAAAGATTTCCTCTATTTTTGATAAAAATTTTTAAAAAATAAAGCTGTTCGTCAGATAATTTTGCAAAATCATCTAAATGAAAACTTCCTTTAATAGTAACATCGCATTCTGGGCATTTTAGCTCAGAAATAATAAGCTCTTTTCCACAAACAGGACAATGAGTTAATCTTTTATTTTTCTTCATTTTTTTCACCTTCCTTTTAGGAGTATATATAAATAATACCACCTGACTTTAAAAAAGTCAAGTGGTATTTTAGTATTTTTAAATATAGAATTATAATATTTAATAAAAATTACAATATACTATAATATTTTTATATTGTCTATTAAATTTTCTGAATTTAAAATATATTCCATATCTTTTTCATTGACACTTTTTATATAATCATTTAAAACAACAACTTCAAAATTTTTTTCTAATGCGGTTTTTATTGTTGCTAAAACACAAACGTCACCTGCTAATCCTAAAATAGCTAATTTTTTAATATTTTTTTCTTTTAAAAATTCTTCTAATCCATTTGAATTTTTTAAATTAATGTCTTCATAAAATGCTGAATAACTATCAGTACTTTCAGTAGTTCCTTTTTTTACAAGATAATCGTATTGATTTATAAATAATTCATTACCATATGTTCCTTTTATACAATGTGGTGGCCATGTATTAAAAGAAATATGATTTTCAGGGTGATCATCTTTACTTGCAATTATTAAATAGTTTTCTTTTTTTGCGCTAAATAAAAAGTTGTTTACAGAATTTATCCAATCTTCATTTGTTCCATTTACTGGGAGTTCATTTTCGCACCTTAATGTAAATCCGTTTTGACAGTCGACACATAAAATAGCTGTGTTATTAGAATTAAAATTTAAATCTTTTAATTTTTTTATAATTTCCATAATATCACCTCCAAATATATTCTATAACTCATTATATAAATATATTATACTATAATTATGAGAAAATCATAAATATAATGAAAAAATTTTCATTATCTTAATTAAATTGGATTTATTTAAGAATATACAAGGTTTTTTAAGTATAATAAGTATGGTATAATCACAATGGAAAAAAATATCAAGGAGGGATATAGATGGCAAAAATGATTAGAAAAAATTATTTATTAGCACCTGGACCAACACCAGTTCCTATTGATTTATTATTAGAAGGAGCAAGAGATACAATTCATCACAGAACACCTCAATATTTAGAAATTCAAAAAATTGCTTTAGAAGGAGCAAAATATATATTTAGAACAGAAAATCCTGTATTTATATTATCTTCTTCAGGTACAGGAGCAATGGAAACAGCAGTTGCAAATACATTAAACCCTGGAGATAAAGCAATTGTTGTAGTAGCTGGAAAATTTGGAGAAAGATGGATGGAAATATGTAAAGCATATGGAATAGATCCTATTGTTGTAGATTTAGAGTGGGGAGATTATGTAAGACCTGAAACTATTAAAGAGTTATTAGAAAAAAATCCAGATACTAAAGCTGTATTTACTACATTAAGTGAAACATCTACTGGAACAGTTCACCCAATTAAAGAAATTGCTGATATAGTTAAAGAAACAAATGCAATTATAGCTGTTGATGCGATTAGTGGTATGCTAGCTCAACCATTAGAAATGGATGCTTGGAACTTAGATATAGTTGTAACTGGAGTACAAAAAGGATTTATGATGCCTCCAGGTATTGCGTTAATAAGTGTAAGTGAAAAAGCTTGGAAAGTTATTGAAGAAAATAAAAATCATCATTATTATTTTGATTTAAAAGCTTACAAGAAAAAATATCCAGATTCACCATATACACCACCAGTTAATTTGGTATATCAATTAGCAAAATCTGTACAAATGATAGAAGAAGAAGGAATAGAAAATGTTTGGGAAAGACATAGAATAATGGCTGATGCTACTAGAGCAGCTGTTCAAGCTATGGGATTAGAGTTATTTGCTAAAAATCCTGGTAATGTTTTAACATCAATAAAAGTTCCTGAAGGTGTTGATGGAGGAAAGATATTAAAATATTTAAGAGATGAAGAAGGGGTAACATTTGCAGGTGGTCAAGAACATTTAAAAGGTAAAATTATTAGAATTGCACATTTAGGTTATATGTCAAAATATGATGTTATAGTTGGAATTAGTGCATTGGAAATGGCATTGAAAAAATTTGGATACGATGTTGAATTAGGTTCTGGTGTAAAAGCTGCTCAAGAAGTATTTATGAAAGAAGGTGTTTAATATGTGGATACATATTAATGACCCATTAGATTCAGAAGCTACAGAAAAATTAAAAAATGCATTACCTAATGCAAAAATTACAATAGAGCATTTTGAACAAGGTGTGTTAAAGGAAAAAGTTAAAGATTTTGATGTTTTAGTAGTTAGAAGCGCAACCAAAGCTACAAGAGAGATTATCGAAAATGGTAAAAATTTAAAATTAATAGCTAGAGCGGGAATGGGTTTAGATAATGTTGACTTGGAAGCTGCTAAAGAAAAAGGAATAAAAGTAATAAATACACCTGGAGCTAATTCTTTATCTGTTGCAGAACTAGTTGTTGGTTATATATTGGCAATTTATAGACATATTGTTACTGGTACAGTTACTTTAAGAGAAGGTAAATGGGAAAAGAAAAACTTAAAAGGCTTTGAATTAACAGGAAAAACATTAGGTATAGTTGGATTTGGAAATATTGGTAAATTAGTGAGAAAATTAGTTACAGGTTTTGATATGAATGTTTTAGTTTTTGATGTTTTTGAAATTCCTGAAGAAATTCAAAAAGAACATAATGTAAAACAAGTTTCACTAGAAGAATTAATTAAGAATTCTGATATTATTACATTACATGTTCCATTAACTGATAAAACTAAACATTTAATATCTGAAAAAGAGTTTGAAATGATGAAAGATAATGTAGTTATTATTAATGCTGCACGTGGTGGAGTGGTTGACGAAGAAGCATTATTAAAGTATTTAGAAAATGGTAAAGTGTTAGGAGCTGGATTAGATGTATTTGAAACTGAACCACCAAAAACTGATGTCCAAATGAAATTGTTAAATCATCCTATGGTTGTTGGTACTCCTCATATTGGGGCTACAACAAAAGAGGCACAAAAAAGAGTAGGATTAGAGTTAGTTGATAAAATAATAGAGTTTGTTAAGAATGCGTAATTTGTTAAAATAACTTAATATATTTTGAGAAAATTTGAGTTATAATAATACAGTGATTATTTTATGAGATGGAGGTGTTTAGGGTGAAAGTATTTGTAGATCAAGACGCATGTATCGGATGTGGAGTATGTGAAAATTTATGTCCAGATGTATTCAAAATCAATGATGAAGGTAAAGCAGAAACATTAATGGCTGAAACAGATTTACCTTGTGCACAAGATGCAGCAGATTCTTGTCCAACACAAGCTATTTCAGTAGAAGAATAATCACATTATGGCAGCCCGCAAGGGCTGCTTTTTTTTATTTTGATATTTTAAAAAAATATTGTATAATATGGATGAAATAAAACATATGTGTATATGGAGGGGCAAATATGAAAAAAAGCAAAGTTATAGTAGTTACCTCGGGGAAGGGAGGGGTAGGTAAAACTACTATCTCAGCTAATATTGGAACATCTTTAGCTTTATTGGGGTATGATGTTTGTTTAATTGATGCGGATATAGGATTAAAGAATTTAGATTTAGTGTTGGGATTAGAAAATAGAATTGTATATACTATATTAGATGTTATAAAAGGTGGTAAGTCGCCTTTAGAAGCTGTAGTTAAACACAAGCAAATAAAAAAATTAAATTTATTAGCTTCTTCACAAATTGCTAATAAGGATATGATATCTCCAGATGATATGAAAATGATTATAAACGAATTATCAAAGCATTTTGATTATATAATAGTTGATTCTCCAGCGGGTATTGAAAGAGGATTTAAAAACGCTGTAGTTGCAGCTCAACATGCAATTGTTGTAACCACTCCAGAGTTAACTGCAATAAGTGATGCGGATAGGGTTATAGGATTATTAGAAAATGAAAAATTTAGTGAAGATAGAATATCTTTAATAGTAAATAGAGTGAAAATGCATATGGTTAATAAAAATGAAATGCTTTCGCCAGAAGATATTAGAAATGGACTAGCTGTTGAATTATTAGGTATTATACCTGATAGCGAAGATATTATAATTGCTACAAATAAGGGAATACCAATTACATTGGAAGACAGTTCAAAAATTTCTAATATATTTATGAATATAGCTCAAAGGATTTCTGGAAAGGAAAATCCTATAGATAATGATTTTGCATTGTTAAAGGAAAATAGTAAAAAAGGCTTTAAGGGATTCCTGCAAAAAATGTTTGGTGGCAGGTGATGATGATGGGTTGGTTTAATTTTGGAAGAAAAAAAGCAAGTAGAGATGTAGCCTTAAAAAGAATGCAAAGTTTAGTTGGCGGAAGAAGAGAAAATATTTCTAATATATCTAGAAATTCTGGAAATGTTGCAGTAGTTGATAGATATGATGTATCAATAAACACTAATGAAATAACTAAAGTTATTAGAGATTATGTTAGAAAAAAAGCAAAAATAGATGATAAAAATGTAAAAATTCATATTAGTAAAGATGAAAATGGATATACTATAGTAACAAATATATTTTTTAGATGAGGTGAAAGAATGTTAAAAGAATTCACATTAAATACTTCATCTAGAAGTGAGTTTATTGATATAACAAATGAGATAAGAAATTTTATTAAAGAAAGTAAAATAAATAATGGAATAGCAATAATTCATATCCCACACACTACAGCGGGGGTAACGATTAATGAAAATGCTGATCCATCAGTTAAAAATGATATGAAACAATTTCTTAATAAGTTAATACCAGAGGAACCATATTTTAATCATTTTGAAGGAAATTCTGATTCTCATATAAAATCTACATTAGTAGGTCCGTCATTAACTTTGATTATAGAAAATAATGATATTTTATTAGGAACTTGGCAGTGTGTATATTTTTGTGAATTTGATGGACCAAGAAGAAGAAAGTTTTACGTTAAAATATTTAGAGATAAATAATCCCTCGTTTTGAGGGATTATTTTGATATAATATATTAATTTGGAAGTGATAAAATGCAAGAAATATTATATACACCTGAAAAAATACTTATAAACGAAGGAGAAATAAATGAATATTTAATTTTATTAAAAGAAGGAAAATTAGAAACATTTTCTAATTTTTGTGATTATAAAGCAATTGAAAATAACGGTATTTTTGGAAGTGAAATTATTTTACCAGGAATAAAATCATTTGAATCAGTTAGAGTTGTTGAAAATAGCAGAGTTGTTTTAATGGAAAAAGAATTGATAGAAAAATTTTTACTTTCAAATTATAGTTTGATAGTTTATTTAATAAAAAAATATATTTCAAAAATTATTAGTTTAAATAATAAGATGTTTAATTCTATGAAAAATGAAAACGAAAATATTGCTGATAAAAATTTATCTAAAGAAGAAATATCTAAGAAATATTTAAATATTTATAGAAGAAAGAAATTTAACCATATTGAGGATGAAGAAATAAAAAAATACTTTAAAGCAAGAAATTTATTTAATAAAGGTAATATAAAAGAAGCTTTGGAAGAATTAAAGAAGATACATTATTCAGAGTTTGATATATACTTCCAAGCTGAGATTGAAATTTGGAAATATTTATGTACAATTTTATTGTTTCCGGATAAAAAATACTATTTAGAAAAAACATTAAAGGAGAAATACCATTTTATTAGAGAGTTATTTTCATTTGAAATTTTTGAAAGGATTATAACAAATTCTCATTTGGAAAAACCTTTAGTAACTTATTTAAAAAGTGGGTATTTGATTCCGGCAAATACTGTTTTATTTTATGAGGGAGAATTTGGAGAATGGGCATTTATGATTTTATCAGGAAATGTAAGGGTATCTAAAATTAATGCCGAAGAGGAAAAATTACTTGCTATATTATCAAATGAAGAAGTAGTAGGGGAAATTGCATGTTTTAAAAATGTATTAAGAACAGCAACCGTATTTACATCTACTCCTTTACAGATAATTATAATTGAAAAAGATAATTTAGATGAATTAGTAAAAGGAAATCCAAATTTCGGTTTAAAAATAGTGAAGAATCTTATAAAAAGGTTAGATTTTGAAAGATATTGGAATTCGCCATTGTCTTTTGAAGAAAAATTAAACTATATGATAAAAAAATATGGTAAAAATATATTGAACAGTTCAAAATTAAAATCTGAAGAAATATATGATTTATTTAGATTGAATAATATTAATAAAAATGAATTAGTAAAATATCTTTTTAAATCGAATATAGCTACTTTGAGGCCAGATGGTACATTAAAGTTTTTATAGGAGGGAAAAATGAAAGTTCTATTATATTCTGAAGGAAAAAGTTTATTTAATGTTTCTGGAGTTGGAAGAGCTTTAAAGCATCAAATGGAAGCATTGGATTTAGCAGGAGTGGATTTTACATTAGATCCAAAAGATGAATATGATATAGCTCATGTAAATACAGTGGGTATTTTAAGTGAAAAAGTTATAAAACAAGCAAAAAAAAGAAATAAAAAAGTTATAGTTCATACACACACAACATATGAAGATTTCAAAAATAGTTTTATTTTAAGTAATCAATTAGCTCCTATTTTGAAAAAAAGGTTAATAAATATATATAAAATGGCAGATCTATTAATTTCACCATCTGAATATACTAAGCATTTAATTCAATCATATGGAATAAAAAATCCTATAGAAGTTGTTTCTAATGGTGTTGATACAAATAAATTTAATTGTGAAAAGTTTAAAGAAAAAAATTTTAAGAAAAATTTAAATTTAAAAGGACCATTGATTTTATCAGTTGGATTACCTTTTGAAAGAAAAGGTATTTTAGATTTTTATAAATTAGCAAAAGAGTTGCCTTATTATAACTTTGTTTGGGTAGGTGCAAAATTAAATGTAATACCTAAAAGGATAAAAAAGATATTAAAAAATGAATTACCTAATTTATTATTTCCAGGTTTTTTGTCAGATGAAATGTTAATGTCGGCATTTTGTGAAGCTGATATATTTTTATTTCCTAGTTATGAGGAAAATGAAGGTATTGTGGTTTTAGAAGCTTTGTCATCAAAAACACCATTAATTATTAGAGATATACCTGTTTATAATAATTGGCTTAAACACGGAGAAAATTGTTTAAAATCAAAAAATTTAGAAGATTTCATAAATAATATAAATTCTATTATAAACAAAAATATTAATGTTGAAAAATTAAGAGAAAATGGAAGAAAAATCGCAGAAGAGAGAGATTTAAAAATAATAGGGTTAAAGCTTAAAAAAATATATGGTGATATATATGAAAAAAAAGAAAAATGATATTATAGGTATAATTTCTTCAATTCTAATAGGAATATTTGTGATAATATTTTTAGAGAAACTATATAATACTAGTATAATTAATGAAATAAAAAAATTAAAATTAGCTGATATTGCTATAGTTTTTTTAATTTATTTTATTGGATATATTATTGATACTATTAGATATAAAATCATCTTAAAACAATTTGAAACAAAAATCAGTTTTTTTCAGTTATTGTATAATAATGTAATGGGATTGTTTTTTTCATCAATAACCCCCTTTGCTGCAGGAGGACAACCTTATCAAATTTATCATTTGAATAAGCATGGTCTTGATATTGAACATTCTACTAACATAGTTGTTTCAAGATTTATAACAGCAATGATACTTAATTTAGTAATAGCATTAACCTCATACAGAAAGGTCATAAATTCTTTATACGGAACGACAATTGAATCAGCGCTTATTAATATTGGATTAATTGTTTCATTTGTGATTACAATATTAATAATGTTGGTATTTATAAATTCTAATATTATTGTAAATATGATTGATAATTTCAAATCCAAGAAAATTAAAAAGCTAAAAGACAAATATTTAAAATGGTCAAATAATTTGAAAGTAAGTATTAAGTTTCTTTGGAGTGAAAAGTTACATATAATGATTTTAGATATTATTTTAAATATAATAATTTTATCTTTGCAATCATATGCTTTATATTATTTATTTTTGAAATATGCCAATTTAAACAATAATTTTAATAATTTTATAATTGTTTTTGGTTCTATGATGTTGTTAAATATGGTTGTATATTATATACCTACACCAGGAGCTAGTGGAACAATAGAAGCTACATATCAATTAGTGTTTTCTTCAATATTAAAAATACATAAAGGCGTTTTTTTATCTATTATAGGCTGGAGATTTGCAACGTATTATCTACAAATCTTATTTGGAATATTATTAAGAATTTTTGTAAAAACATTTATTAAAGAAGAAAATTAGGAGGGAAAATGAGAAATTTAATAGTTACAGCATGTAATGAAAAATATGAAAAATTTTTATATAATGATTGGTATATGTCGTTAAAGAATAATGTCAATCTTTACAATATAGACATATTAATTATTGATTTTGGTCTAAGTGAAAATATTATAAATAAGTTAAAGAAGGAAAAAAATATAATTATAAAAAAGGCTAATACTAAAGGTAATATTGTAAATGCACGATTTTTTGAATTATATAAATTTTTAACTGAAAACGTTAATTATAAAAATATTTTAAGTTGTGATTCTGGAGATATAATATTTCAAAATGATATTTCTAAAATATTAAATTCAGAAATAATAAATTTTATGGCAGTATGCGAAGATATAAAGCCACCAATGGATATAATTTTAAATAATGATAATATATCTAATGATTTAAAAAAAGATATTAAAGATTTATTAGAAAACAAAAAAATGATAAATGCTGGAGTTATTTTTGGCAATAGAGAATCTTTTATTTCATTACTAGAATTTATTATTAATAATATTAGAGATTTAAATGTATGGGGTTTAGATCAACTATTGATTAATTATTATCTATATAAATATGGATTTAAAGAATTAGATGATGAATATAACTTCATTCCTACCACTCATATAAGTTCTTTTGATATAAAAGATGGAAAAATATACAAAAGTAATGGGGAATTAGTATCTATTGTGCATAATGCTGGAGGAAAATCTTTTTTTAGACCATTAAAAAATTTTGGATATAAAAACAATAAGATTAGATTAAATAAAACTTTAGTTAAATCTTTGAGATTTGTGTATAAAGTTTTTAATAGAAATAAAGGGGTGTGAAATAATGAATATAGGTATATTTTCAGATGTATACTTCCCTCAAAAAAATGGTGTTTCAACTGCAGTAAAATTATATAAGGAAGAAATGG
Organism: Marinitoga sp. 38H-ov; assembly: GCF_011057715.1. Classification (NCBI taxonomy): domain Bacteria; kingdom Thermotogati; phylum Thermotogota; class Thermotogae; order Petrotogales; family Petrotogaceae; genus Marinitoga; species Marinitoga sp. 38H-ov. The sequence goes on along the minus strand of NZ_LNGH01000002.1, from coordinate 157,918 downwards.
AAAAACTAGGACATAATGTATATTTATTTGTTCCTAAATATTCAAAAGATTATAAAAGAAGTGAAAAAAATGTATTTGAATTTCCTGCAATAAAGTTTTTATTTGAAAAAGAACAAAGAATAGCATTACCTATATCTACAGATATTTTTAAGATTAAAGATTTAAATTTAGATATAATTCATTCACAAGATCCTTTTTCTATGGGGATATTTGCAGAGTTTTTAGCAAAATTATTAAAAATAAAACATGTTGGTACTCATCATACTATGTATGAATATTATAGAAACTATTTACCTTTGATTATCAGACCGACTTTAAAACAAACACAAAGAATGATTAAAAATTGGTGCTTAAAATTAGATAAAGTAATCTCACCAACTAATAATATTAAAGAATTATTAGTTAGTTATGGTGTTCCAGATGAACACATAGTAGTAATACCTACGGGAATAGATATTAATAAATTTAATAATCCAGTTGAATGGGATATTAGAAAAGAATACGATATTTCTTCAGAAGAAAAAATAATATTATTTGTTGGAAGACTTGGCCCTGAAAAGAATATAGATTTTTTAATTAAAGTCATTCATAAAGTATATCATGAGGAAAAAAATATAAAATTTGTTATTGTTGGAGATGGTGTTGAGAGGGAAAAATTAGAAGATATTGTAATTGATTATGATTTACATGAAAAAGTCATCTTTACAGGAGGGCAACCTAGAGAAAAAGTGTTAGATGCCTATAAACAAGCAGATTTATTTATATTTGCCTCCTATACTGAAACACAAGGTTTAGTTGTGTTAGAGTCTATGGCAGCTGGTACACCTGTAGTTGCATTGGGGAAAATGGGAGTATATGATTTATTGAATCATGAAAATGCCGGAGGAATAATGATTGAAGAATTAAATGAAGATGATTTTTCTCATGAGATATTAAGAGTATTGAGAAATAAAGATTTGCATAAAAAATTATCAGAAAATGCAATTAATTTTGTTAAAGAAAATTATTCAATTGAAGTATCAGTAAAAAGAATTTTAGAAGTATATGAAAACCTTTTAAATATTGACAAAAAATAACTTTTATGATAAAATAATCTTGGTAGTGGGTGCTTAGCTCAGTGGGAGAGCGCTTCCTTGACGCGGAAGAGGTCGCAGGTTCAATCCCTGCAGCACCCACCATTTTTTTATAAAGGGGAGAAATTATGAATATTCTATTTCTTTCAATTGTTTTTTCAATGATTTTTCAATTGTTAGGTAAATATTTAAACTTATACAGGACATTTATGGCAAAAAAATATATTAATGAAAAAGATTTAAAGGTATCAATAATTATTCCTGTTTATAATGAAGAAGAAGTAATTGAAAAAAGTATAAGAACTATTTTAAATAATACGTGCGATAATTTTGAAATAATAGTAATAGATGATAATTCAAAAGATAATACATATGATATTGTAAAAAATATAAAAGATGATAGAGTAAAAATTTATAAAAAGTTAGGTGCAAAAGGTAAAGCCCAATCTATAAATGAAGCAATAAAATATATAGATGGGGATGTAGTTTTGTTTTTAGATGCTGATACGTTATTACCAGATAACTTTATAGAAGAACATATTAAATATTTTTCTAATGAAAAAGTTAATATGATTTATGTTGACTTTGAAGCTTATAATTATAGGAATAAAATGATATATGATTTTCAAGAAATTTATTTTGAATTTGCTAGAAATATTTTATATTCGAATTTGTTTTCTAAAGCTGTATTTATGGGGAATGGGGTTTTTATTAGAAAGAAAATATTAGATAAAGTAATACCTCTTAAAGATGAAACACTTGTAGATGATGTTAATTTATATATTAAATTAAATCAAATAGGAATTTCTCAAAGATTTATATTAGAACCTAAAACTAAAATTCAATATGCTACAAATTTTAAAGATTTATTTTTTCAACACAAAAGATGGTATGTAGGAGGTTTAACGGAATTATTTGAATTTGCTGCTAAAGGTAATAAAAATTTATGGTGGGTAATATTTATTATTCTTTTTGTAATATTCTTTCCTATAATCACTATTATTTTTTCACTATTTAAAGGATATTTGATACTCAACTATTTATTTAAATTCTTGGTTATAATCTATGGGATTATTGCTGGAACATTATTTATAAGTAAAAATATTCGGTGGAATAGGTATTTATTTAATTTGATTATAACAATACCTTTTATGTTATCTTTTGAATATGTGATTTTGATTTATTCTTTTATTTCATTAAAAAATAAGGAAAATAAATGGTATAAAGTTAAAAGAGAAAAAATATAATGGCCAGTGATGGCCATTATATTCTGGATATTTTACCAAAATTTGTATTCTTAACAATTCCAGCAATTAATAAAAATAGAATTATGTAAAAGAATTCTGAAAAGTTATTTCCCATAGTTACCCAAAAAGGTAGTTTGTTCAATAAAAGAATTAAAGCAATAGAATAAGAAAATCCTTCCAAACCTCTCAAAAGAATTCGTTTCATTAAAAATTTATAAAAATATGATTCTCTAGTATATCCAAAAGATAAAATCATAGACCTAAATCTACTATCAAATTTATCTTTAGCAGTAATAAAAGATCTAACATAAAAAATAATTAATATAATATATAATAGAAAATTTGATAATTTGGAATTTTCCACCTTTAAAATATTTATTATAATAACCGATAAAGTAAATACATAAGTATTCATCATTTCAAAAAAATAAGGTATTTTTTTATTAGTAATAATATAATATTGTGCAATAAAAAAAGCTATAAAAGATGCTATAAAACATTCAAATAATATATAAAAAAGATAATACATATATTACTCCTCTCTATTACCTTTTATATTCTGATTTTTGTTTTCTATATCAGCTTTTGCTTCAAAAATTGTAGCAACTGAACCTAAAACTCCAACTACATCATAAGGAATAAATAATTTTGAAGCATTTCCGTTAGCAATATCTTTAAGAGCTTCTAAATATTTTACAGTTAGTAGATCTTTAGTAGGTTTCCCTTCATGAATAGCATTAAATACGTTTATAATGGCCTGTGCTTGACCTTTAGCCTCGACTTCATATTTGTATTTTTGAGCTTCTGCAACTCTTTTTACAGATTCTGCTTGACCTTCAGCTTTTAGAATTGCAGATCTTTTGTCCCCTTCAGCTCTTAATATAGCAGCTTGCTTATAACCTTCTGCTTCTAAAACGGCAGCTCTTTTCATTCTTTCGGCTTTCATTTGTTTGCTCATAGCTTCCATTATATCATTTGGTGGATCTATTTTCTTTATTTCAACTCTAGTGACTTTTACTCCCCATTTATCTGTAGCTTCATCCAAAACTTCTCTTAGTCTAGTATTTATCATTTCTCTTGAAGTTAAGGTTTGATCTAACTCCAATTCCCCTATAACATTTCTTAAATTTGTTTGAGCTAATTTAATTGCAGCAATTTCGAAATTATTAACATTATATATAACTCTAAAAGATTCTGTTACTTCGTAATATATTACAGCATCAACAGTTACAATTACATTATCTTTTGTAATAACTTCTTGTGGAGGAACATCAATAACTCTTTCTCTCATATCAACTTTAATTAATCTATCAAGAAAAGGTATAATAAATTGTAAACCAGGCTGAGCTTCTCTATGGAATTTACCTAATCTTTCTATTAAACCTTTTTCATATGGTCTAATAATTTTTAAACTAGTAGATGCTAAAAATAATAAAAATAAAGCTATAATACCATAATAAAACATAATACCCCCTCCTTAAGATATTTTCTTTACAATTAAAATATTAGATTCTCTTTTTAAAACTATTATTTTATCCCCTTTATTTATATTTCCTTCATCAGAGTACGCTTTCCATTCCTCGCTATAAACTTTAACGATTCCGGGTTCTTCAGTATTAAAATCAGTTAATGCAATTCCTTTTTTTTCAATCAATTCATCTAAATGAAATAATTTAGTTTGTTTTGGTTCTAGCCATTTTTTAACAATTTTTTTAGAAAATAACCATAGTATTGCAGATAATATAATAAAAACTGCTGATGTAATAAACTTGTTTGTAATAAATATACCTAAAATTGATGTAATAAAAGCACTAATACCAAACCATAAAAAAAAGAATGAAGGAGTTAATACTTCTAATACTATAAAAATAATCCCCATAATAAGCCAAAATTGCCATTCTAACATTTTATCCCCCCTTTTTTATTTTTATATTATAGAGATCTCTTCAGGGTGAACAATATGAAATTCTATATTATCAAATTCATTTTTTAAATCTTTTAATATTTTATCAATTAATTTATTATACCTACTAGACACATGATATAATATAACTTTTTTTGGTGATATTTGTTTTAATAAAACCTTTATTTCATCTAAAGAAGTATGATTCCTTAATTTTCTATCAGATTCTTTTATGAATGTACATTCATGTAATAGAATATCAGAATCTTCTATTATATCAGGAGATATTGGCAAAGAATCTCCGCTAATAGTAATTAATTTTTTTGTGTATTCTTCTGTAATATAATCTTTTCCATAATCACTTACAAGTTTTTTAATTTTTTCACCTGATAAATTAATGAATTCGTTTTTTAATTTTTTTCTTTTTTCAATAATTTGAAATCCTAACGATTTTTCTCCGGGGGTATGTCTAGTTTTAAAGGCACTTAAAAAACGATTGTTTCTTAATTCTACAATATCATTGTGTTCAATCTCTTTTATAGTTATATTAAATCTAAGATGTCTATTCATGGATTTAATAAAATTTAGATATTCAGATATATTTTTTGAATTTTTAGGAAAATATATTTCTAAATCTTTTTCTCTGCTTCCCATAGCATTATTTCTGGTATTAATAAATCCCCATAATCCTGCAATATGATCAACATGTGAATGAGAAAGAAAAATTTTTTCTATACTATATATTTTATTTCCTAATGCAGCACTTATGCCTTCACCGACATCAAATAATAATCTATCTGGTTTATAATAAATCCATGTTGTATATAATGCTTTTGAACGTATTATAAATTCCAATATAATTCACCATCCATATCTATTCCAGTGGCTCAACTTTCAATTTGATTTCACCTTTTACACCTTCTGGTAATTTAACTTTTAATGAATATAATCCAATTTCCTTTATATTAATTTTTTCATCAAACCATCTTTTATCAAATTCTAAATTTGTAGATTCTTTTATCAATTTAGCAACATCATTTGCAGTAATTGAACCAAATAGTTTACCATTGCTACCAGATTTAATTTTTATTATATAAACTCTTTCTTGCAATTTTTTCAACAATTGTTCATTTTTCTCTTTTCTTTTTTGTTTTACTTCATTTTTAACTTCTTGGATTTTTTTAACATGTTTAATCTCTCCTTCTTTAGCTTCTACTGCTAATCCTCTTGGAATTAAAAAATTTCTTCCATAACCATCAGAAACCTTAACAATTTCACCTTTTTTTCCAACTTTAGCAACATCTTTTAATAACATAACCTTCATATTATCGCCCTCCTAATCATTTTAATTTAAGTATACCACAATTGTTTTAAAAAATAGTTTTCAATTATTAAAAAAAGAAGGAGGCAACGCCTCCTTCTATTATTCGCTTACAAAAGGTAATAAAGCCATTTGTCTTGATCTTTTAATAGCTGTTTTAACCATTCTTTGATGTTTAGAACAATTTCCATTTAATCTTTTTGGAACAATTTTACCTTTTTCGTTCATGAAATCTTTTAATAAATCTGTATTTTTATAATCTATATATTCAACTTTCATTGAGCATAATTTACATTTTTTAACTCTTCTAGGTCTTCTGTTAAATGCCATTTTATTCACCTCCTAAAAATTTGGTGGAGTATCATCATCTGGATTTACATCGTCAATTGGAAAAAACTGTGGAAAATTATCATTTGAGAAATCATCCAAATCATCAGATACTTCATCTATTGTCGGTTCAATAACTTCTATATTTGAATTATTTTCAAAATTATCTGTTATATATGCATCTCTGCTAGCTTTTGATTCCATAAATTGTATTGCTGATGCAGAAACTTCAGCTCTTTCCTTATAATTATTGTTTTGGTCTCTCCAAGTATTAATTCTTAGTGATCCTTCCACTAAAATTAATACACCTTTTTTTAAATAATTTTCAGCAAATTCAGCTCTTTTCCCAAATACTACAATTCTTATAAAATCTGTTTTTTGACCATTGAAATCGCTGTTCCAATTAGGTCTATCAACAGCAATAGTAAAATTTGCCACTTTGTCACCAGAAGTAGTCATCCTAACTTCCGGATCGCGAGTAAGTCTCCCAACTAAGATTACTCTATTAAATGAATAACTCATATTTTCATCCCTATCATTCTTCTGTATTTACAGGTTCTTCAACAACGACTTCTTGATTTTCAACAGCTTTATTTTCTTTATTTTTTTCTGCTTTTTCTAAATCTTCTCTTCTAAATACTTGCCATCTAAATGTATTTTGGCTATTAATTCTAAATAATCCATCCAATTCATTAACTTTTTCAGGAGAAGCTTTGAAAATACCCCAAGTATAATCTCCTTCAGTATATCCTTGATGGGTTCTATAAGCTAATTTTCTCATACCCCATCTTTCCCAGTGTTGAACATTTCCTCCAACTTTCTCTTCTATCCAACCTTTAACCTTTTCAACTTCCGCGTTTCTTGCTTCTTCTGATAATTCAGGAGAAACAATAAACATAACTTCGTAAATTCTTTCCTTCATACTACACCTCCTCGGACAATTTTGGCCCTTTAAAAGAGCGGAATTTTTTTCCATAGTATTATACCAAAAAAAATTCTAAATAAAAAGAATTTAACATAAATTTATTCAAAATAAAAATTTATTGAAACTAAATTGCAAGTTATTCAAAATTATGCTATACTTAAATTAGGAGGTAATTACATGAATCAACAAGTTTTTGTATCCTTTGATTTAGAAACAACAGGATTAAAACCTTATTTAGGAGATAGAATAATTGAAATAGCTGCAATACCTATTTTCAATGGAAAAATAAAAAGAAAGTATGAATTTCATACATTAGTTAATCCAAATATTAAAATTCCAGTAGAAGGTTCACAATTTCATAAATTAAATAATAAAGATATTGAAAATGCTCCTACAATAATTGAAGTTTTTCCAAAGTTTAAAGAATATATATCTGACACTATTTTAGTTTCACATAATATAAAAATGGATATGATGTTTTTAGATTTAGCAGCAAAAGAAAGTGGGATTTTACCTGTTGATAATTATTATATTGACACACTTGAAATTGCTAAAGAACTATTAGGTAAAGGACCTTACTCATTAGAACATTTAGCTAAAAAATTTAATGTATATGTTGGTAAATCACATAGAGCATATGAAGATGCGTTGATGACAGCAAGAGTGTTTTTATTTTTTGTTAATAAATTTGGGATAAAAAGTTTAAGGGATTTCATAAAAAAATGGAGGGGGTAGTATGATAAAAAATTATATTCTTGACACAAATGTTTTAATTCATGATCCAAAAGCTATATTTAATTTTGAAGATAACAATGTTTTGATTCCATTTCCTGTATTAGAAGAAATAGATGATTTAAAAACAAGAAGTGAAAGAACTGGTGCTGCTGCTCGAGAAGTTAATAGAATATTTGATAATTTAAGAAAAAATGGAAATTTAAGGGATGGAATTAAACTTGAAAATGGTGGTCTTTTAAAGATTATCACATTAGACAGTAAAAATTTAGAAATTCCTAAATATTTAGGAAAGAAAGTTGACGATTTTATTCTATATTATGCTTTGCATGTAAAAAATGAAAGTAAAATTCCCACCTATTTAGTAACTAAAGATTTAAATTTAAGAATAAAAGCTGAAGCTGTTGGTGTGGAAACTCAAGATTATTTAACCGATAGAATAGAATATGAAAATTATTTTACGGGATATATTGATCTTAAGGTAGAAAAATCTTTAATTGATAAAGAAAAAATAAATATCAATCTATTAAATTTAGATGAAAAACCATCACCAAACACATATTTTGATTTAAATGAAGGGAATTATTATAGATATTCAGAAAAAGAAAAATCATTATTAAAACTAGATATTTCTCTATTTACTAATGTATTTGGGATAAATCCGAGAAATAGAGAACAAATTTTTGCATTTGATGCATTGTTAAATGATGAAATACCTTTAGTTACTTTAGTTGGGAGTGCTGGTACTGGTAAAACATTATTAGCTTTGGCTATAGGTTTGGGAAAAGTATTAGAAGAAAAAAAATATAAAAAACTGTTAGTATCAAAACCAGTTGTTCCTGTTGGTAAGGATATTGGATATTTACCTGGTTCTATTCAAGAAAAGATGAAACCTTGGTTACAACCAATATATGATAATTTAGAATTTCTTTTTCAAGGGAAAGGTAAGAAACCTGATGAATATTTGGAAAAAAAAGATATTTTAGAAATAGAAGTATTATCTTATATTAGAGGTAGATCTATTCCGCAGCAATATATGATAATTGATGAGGCGCAAAATTTAACCCCACATGAAATAAAAACAATAATTACTAGAGTTGGTGAAAATACAAAAATAATTTTAACAGGAGATCCATTTCAAATTGATAATCCTTATTTAGGATTTTCATCAAATGGTTTAATATATGTATCTTCAAAATTTAAAGATTCTGATTTGGCTGCTCATATTTATCTTGTTAAAGGAGAGCGTTCGGAATTAGCTACTAAAGCTGCAGAACTTTTGTAAAAAAATTTTAAGATACATATTGTAAAATATTGTAAAAAAATAGAAAGGGTGAAATTATGATAGAAGAAAAAGTGTTAGAATATGATGTATATTTAAAAGTGAAAAAAGAAGACATTCATCTTGTAACCTATTTATTGGAATCCGTAGATAATTTGATGAATGTGAGAAATGTTGTAGAAAATAATATGATGAAAATAATATGTCCTAAGGATACTTTAGAGGAAGCTTTAAAATTAATTAACTCATTAAAAGAAATGACTGATTTGGAGGTAGCAAAGATTGAACCAAATAACGGGGAAGTATAATATCTATAAATATATTCCAATCCCCTACGAACATCATCCAACCATATTTGATATTGACTACTTAAAATTGAAAAAATTGGGTTTTAATACTATACTTTTTGATTACGACTTTACTTTAGCTCCTTGGAAACAGCAAATAGATGATAAAACATTAAATCTATTTAATAAGTTATATGAATTAGGATTTAAAGTTGCTGTAGTTTCGAATGGTCCAGAGAAAAGAATTAAAAATGTTGAAGAAAAAACCAAAGGTAAAGTAAAAATATATTGGAGAATGAGAAAGCCTTTTTCAAGAAAATTAAAAAAGGTTTTAGAAGATTTAAGGTCTGACCCTGGTAGCACTGTTTTAATAGGGGATTTGTTTTTTACTGACATGTTAGTTGGAAATAAAAATGGCTTTTACACGATTTTGGTTAATCCATATACTTATGAGATAGATTCCATGTATAAAAAAATAGCTGCAGTAATTTCAAAAATTATGTATTTTCTCTTTTTTTATACTTTTGGATGGTTGTTTAGAGTTATGGATTTGGCGGTTCCTAATGAATTTGTAGAAAATGTTTTTGATATAGATTACAAAAAATTAAAAAAGAATAATTATAAATTAATTATTTTTGATTTTGATAATACTTTAACTACATGGAGATCTGAAGAACTTCCAAAAGAGATTATTGAACTTTTTGAAATATTATCAAAAGATTTTAAAATCTTAATAGCCTCAAATGGAAAAGAATATAGATTTAATAATATAAAAAAAACATTAAAAAAATATAATATAGAAGTAATGGGATATTCCTTAAAACCTTTTCCATATAAAATAAAAAGAAAAATAAAAGAATATGGAATTGAACCAACACATGTAGCGCTTATAGGTGATCAATTATATACTGATATAATAGCTGGTAATAAGAGTGGTTTTTATACTATTAAAGTTAATCCTATCTCAAATAAAGAAAGAATATTTACTAAAATATTAAGATTTTTCGAAAAAATTAGTATTAAAACTATGAGGGAAAAACCAAAATTTTAGGGGGAGAAAATATGTCATTTGATAAAGAAGTATTTGGGAATAAAGTAAAAAGTGTTACTAAATACTTATGGTTTAATACTAAAAATAAAATTGAAATTATTCATTTAACAAATGAAGTAAATAATTTTGTCAGGGAATCAAATATTATTGATGGATATGTTATGGTTTCTGCTATGCATTTAACAGCATCAATATACATTAATGATTATGAATCTGGATTAATGGAAGATATAAAAGAATGGTTAGAAAAATTAGCTCCAGAGAATTATCCATATAAACATCATAGAACAGGAGAAATTAATGGACATGCGCATTTAAAAAATCTATTAATGCATCATCAAGTTATAGTTCCTATTACTAACGGAGAATTGGATTTAGGACCATGGCAAGAAATTTTCTATGCGGAATTTGATGGACAAAGGAGAAAGAGAGTTATTTTAAAGGCATTTGGTATAACAAAAGAATAGTTTTTGGGGGGGTTTTGTGAATAAAAATAGTATAGTTTTTCCCAAAGGTTTTTTATGGGGAGGGACATTTTCATCGTATCAAATTGAGAAAAAAAATAATAAAACCAATTGGGATATATGGCAAAACAAAGGTCATATAAAAGATGGTAGTGGTTTGCAGATATTAAATGAGGTTAATATAAATTTATTTAATGAAACAGTTGAAAAATCAAAAGAAATGAAATTTAATTCTCTTTCTTTTTCAATTGAGTGGGCAAAGATTATGCCTGAGATTAATTTAATTAATTATAAAAAAATAGAGAGTTATAAGAATTTTGTTCTAAACTTAAAAAATAATAATATTGAACCAATAATAATATTGAATTATTATACAATTCCATTCTGGTTTGAAGAAAAAGGTGGATTTAGTAAAGAAGAAAATTTAAAATTTTTTATTGATTATATAAGATTAATTCTAGATTATCTAGGTGGGTTAGTAGATTATTACATTACTTTTTTTGAACCCGTAAAATTCGTTGAAAAATCAATTAATAATTTTTTTCCCCCGATATCTGAAAAAGAGAATATTTTAGAAAATATATATAATTTGCATAAAGAAGCATATTTATTAATTAAAAAGAAAAATAAATATGCCAAAGTTTCTATAACAAAAAATATTGAATATAATATTGACATTAAAGAAAGTAATCTATTAAAATATTTAGATTTTATATCATTAAGTTATGAAGGTAATAGTGATTATGAAACAAAAAAACCATATCAAAAAGATGATATAGGAAAAATAATTAATCCAGATTTTTTTTATAATTCATTATTAAAATTAAAAAAATTTGATAAACCTATATTAATTCATTCTTTAGGAATAGCTGATGAAAATGATATATATAGATCTGTTTTTCTAATAAATATATTATCTAAAATGTATTTTTTGTTAAAAAATAACATAAAAATATTTGGTTTTTTACATAAAAGTATATTTGATACATTTGAGTGGGATAATGGTTTTCTAGCAAAATACGGTTTGTATGAGTTTGATTATGAAAATTCAAAATCTCATATTAGATCAAGTGGTAAAATACTTAGTAAAATTATAAAAAATAATGCTATTCCAGCATATTTAGAAAAATATACTTTGTAGTTGACAAAGAAAAAATATTGTGGTATAATCGTGAAAAATTTTGGAGGAGATATTATGAAAAAAATATATTCATTAAATATTAATATAAGACATCATTCAAGGTGTGGCCTAAGGCTAACACCTTGAGTTGTCGTATTTTATCTCGAGGAATCCTAGGCCACACTTTTTTTAAGTGTGGCCTTTTTTATTTATAAAATTCTAGAAAGGAGAATTTATATGAAAAACAATTTTTTACAAAAGGCAATCTCATCTTTTCTTTTCTTTTTTTTAGTATGTTTATTATATATTGAAATATCAAAATCATATCCTTTTAATTGGACAAAAGTGCCATTTAATTATATTTTATTATATTTAAAAGGATTTTATATGACATTAATTATTTCATGTTTTTCTATGTTTTTTGCAATGATAATAGGAATAATATTTGGTGTAATAAAAACTACTAAAAATATTATTTTGAAAGAAATTTCAAATATATATACAACTATTTTTAGAAATATTCCATTATTAGTAATTATTTTAATAGTATATTATGGTATGGGTTCAATAATGGATATAAGTGCAATTATTGGTTCAATAATTTCTCTTTCTTTGTTTGAAGGAGCTTATATATCAGAGATAATTAGAGGTGGTATAGAATCTATTTCAAAGGGACAAATTGAAGCTGCTAAAACAATTGGATTAAATGATTTTTATTTATATACAGACATATTATTGCCTCAAGCGTTTAGGATGACTTTACCTTCATTGACAGGACAGTTTATTAGTTTAGTAAAAGATAGTTCGTTAGCATCAGTAATAGCTTTACAGGAATTAACGATGGTTGGAAGACAGATTGCAACATCATCATTTGCCTCTTTTGAATCATATATTACCGTAGCTATACTGTATTTTTCAGTAAATGCATTTTTGCAAGTTTTAGGAAAATATTTTGAAAGGAGGTATTCTATTATATGATAAAAATATTTGATTTAAAAAAAAGTTTTGGAGATTTAAATGTTCTAAAAGGTGTAAATTTATCAATTTTAAAAGGAGAAGTGTTAATTATTATGGGCCCTTCGGGATCTGGGAAATCAACACTTTTAAGGTGTATAGCTGGATTAGAAGAATATCAAAGTGGATTAATTAATTTAGATGGAAAAAATATTTTGAATTATTCTAGAAATATATTAGTTCAAAAAATTGGGTTTGTATTTCAACAACATAATCTTTTTCCACATTTGAAAATTATAGAGAATATAGCTCTGGGATTAATAAGGACAAAAAAAATAAAAAAAGAAGAAGCTTATAATATTTCTTTTGAAGTTTTAGAAAAAGTTCAATTAAAAGATAAGGCATATAATTATCCTTCACATTTATCTGGTGGGCAACAACAAAGAGCGGGAATAGCAAGAGCTTTAGCGATGGATCCAGAAATTATTTTATTTGATGAACCAACATCCTCTTTAGATCCTAGTTTAGTTCATGAAGTAACAGAAGTAATGATGTTTTTAGCAAGACTTGGAAAAACTATGGTTATAGTTACTCATGAAGTAAATTTTGCTAAGAAAGCAGGAGATAGAATAATATTTATGAAAGATGGAAAAATTCTAGAAAATGTTGATCCTGAATTATTTTTTAATAATAAGTTAAAATATGAATTTGCATAGTGTGTAATTAAGAAAATTATATTATGTTTATATAATAAAAAGGAGGTAAGATTATGAAAAAGTTAGCATTAGTATTTGTTATTTTGGTAATAAGTTTAGCTATTTTTGGTGGGAAAATAGAAGAAATTCAAAAAACGAGGAGTATTATTAATTGGTCAAGATCCGGCATATGCACCGTTTTATGGTATTGATGAAAAAGGAAATAGAATAGGGCATGATATTGAATTTGCTGAATTAATAGGTGAGTTGTTGGGAGTGAGGGTTGAATATGTAATAACAAATTGGGATGGAATAATACCTGCATTGATGACAAATAAATTTGATGTTATATTAGCGGCAATGACAATTACTCCTGAAAGAGCTTTAAGAGTTAACTTTACAAATTCCTATTTTCAAACTGGACAAGCCTTAATGTATAATTCCAAAAAATATAATAATCTTACAATAAAAGATATAATAAATATGGGAGAAAAGGCTAAAATAGCTGTTCAATTGGGATCTACGGGAGAAATTGTTGCTCGAAAAAAATTTCCAAAGGCAAAAATACTAACATTTGAAACGGTTGATAATGCTGCATATCAAATAATAATAAATAAAGCAGATGCAATAGTTTTTGATGATTTATATTTTGGAACTCTTGTAAAAAAATATAATTCAATAAAGATGGTTCCAGAATTATTAACAAAAGAAAATTTAGGTATAGCTGTAAAAAAAGAAGATATTGATTTATTATTATGGTTAAATACAGTAATTGAATGTTTTAAAACTGATGGAACATTAGAAAAATTAAAACAAAAATGGATTATAGAATATAATTGATAAATAAATAGTTAATAAAAAATTACATTAATATATTTGTAAAAAAATACTTGACAAATAATAATATATCATGATAAAATCAAAAAAAAATTAGGAGGAATAAAAATGAAATACATTATAAAAATATCCAATATAAAAGTTAATAATACATTAAATAATGAACCCGAACAAAAGGTGAGGTCTTTGAAACACCTTAAGTTCGGTATATTTCCATTGTTATAAATCTTAAGGGAATCAAAGGCCACACTTATTAAGTGTGGCCTTTTTATTTTAAATTTGGGGGTGAAATTATGGAAACGAAATGCGAAGTAAAACATGGACTCGAGGGAGTTGCAGTTGCTATAAGTTCTATTTCTTATGTTGATGGTGAAAAGGGGGAGTTAATATATAGAGGCTTTAGTATTGAAGATTTAGTTGAATATTCAAATTTTGAAGAAACTGCGTATCTAATATGGTTTGGTAATTTGCCTAATGAAAATGAATTAGATTTTATTAATGCGATGTTAACTAAAAAAAGAGAATTGCCAAAAAATATAATTCGATTAATGTATCTATTTCCTAAAAATGCACATCCAATGGAAGTCTTGAGAAGCGTAGTTTCAGTATTAGGAATGTATTCTAGTGATAATAATTCTACGTTTGAAGATGCGATAAATTTAACTGCGAAAATCCCAACAATTATTGCATATTGGTATAGAATAAAAAATAATTTCTCACTTATTCACCCTAATGAAGATTTAAAACATTCAGAAAATTTTCTATATATGATGTTTGGAGATATTCCACAGGAAAAAGAATTGTTTGATAAAAGTTTAATACTTCATATGGAGCAAGGAATGAATGCGTCAACATTTGCATCTACTGTGACAGCTTCTACATTATCAGATGTTTATTCAATTATAACAACGGCATTAGGCACATTGAAAGGTCAATTACATGGGGGTGCAAATGAGAAAGTATTAATGATGTTAGAAGAAATAAGAACAATTGATTATGTTGAAAAATATGTTAATGATTTAATATTAAAAAGAAAAAAAATAATGGGATTTGGGCATAGAATATATAAAACTTTTGATCCAAGAGCAAAAATATTGAAAAAATGGCTAAATGAGATCAAAGAAGAAATAAGATATTATAAAATAGCTTTAAAAGTAGAAGAAGTAGTATTAAAAAATTTTAAAGGCAAGAAGATATATCCTAACGTAGATTTTTATTCAGGTATATTATATAACTACTTTAACATTCCTAAAGATTTTTTTACAACAATTTTTGCAATGGCTAGAATTGTAGGTTGGACAGCGCATGCGATGGAATATTGTAAAAACAATAGAATTTTTAGACCTAGATCAATATATAATGGTCCAAAAAACTTAGATTATAAAAAAATAAAGGAGGTAAAAATTAATGGGTAAAACAATGGTAGAAAAAATATTAAGTTTTCATACAAAAAAAGATGTAATACCTGGAGAAATTATTACTGTAAATGTTGATTTAGCATTTGTACAAGATGGGACAGGACCTTTAACTATAGACCAATTTGAAAAATTAGATTTTAATAATGTAAAAACAAAATCTTTAGTATTTATAGATCATGCTTCTCCTAGCCCAAGAAAAGAATTATCAAATACACAAATTAAATTAAGGGATTTTTGCAAAAAAACATCAGCAAAAATATTTGATGTTGGGGAGGGAATATCCCATCAAATAGTAGTAGAAAAATATGCAAGACCAGGAGATGTTATAGTAGGAGCTGATTCTCATTCATGCACATCTGGTGCATTAGGAGCATTTGCTACAGGTATGGGTTCAACTGATGTCGCTTTAGCATACGGATTAGGAAAAGTTTGGATTAAAGTTCCAGAAAGCTATAATATTGTACTAAATGGGTATTTGGAAAAAGGTGTGTATGCTAAAGATATAATATTATATTTAATAGGATTAATTGGATCAGATGGAGCTACATATAAAGCATTAGAATTTTCTGGAGATGCATTAAAGTATTTAAGTATGGAATCAAGATTAACAATATCAAATATGGCTGTAGAAGCAGGAGCTAAGGTTGGTTTGTTTCCAACAGATGAAAAAACAAAAGAATTTTTAAAAACTTATGATAGAATAAAAGATTTTAAAGAAATATTTCCTGATAAAGATGCAATATATGAAAAGGTAATAGAAATAGATATATCGAAAATAGAACCTCAAGTTTCATTTCCTCATACTGTAGATAACACGAAGAATATTAGTGAAGTGAAAAATATAAAAATAGACCAAGTATATATAGGTACATGTACAAATGGAAGAATGGAAGATTTAAGAATAGTTGCATCAATATTAAAAAATAAAAAAAAGGCAGAAGAAGTAAGATTATTAATAGCTCCAGCATCTAAACATATTTATTTAAAAGCACTTAGAGAAGGATTAATAGATATATTTGTTAATTCTGGGGCAACAATACTTCCACCTGGTTGTGGACCATGTGTTGGAGTTCATGCAGGAGTACTTGCTGATGGAGAAAAATTATTATCTACACAAAATAGGAATTTCAAAGGGAGAGCTGGGAATCCAAATAGTGAAATCTATTTAGCATCACCAGCAACAGCAGCTGCTACTGCTATAACTGGATATATTACAGATCCAAGGGAGGTGTTGAAATGATTTTAAAAGGTAAAGTATGGAAATTTGGTGAAAATATATCTACTGATCATATAGCACCAGGTAGATATTTTCATTTAAGATCTAATCTTCCAGAATTAGCAAAACATGTATTAGAAGATTCAAGGGAAGATTTTCCTAAAAATGTAGAGAAAGGTGACATTATTGTTGGAGGAAAAAACTTTGGTTTAGGATCTTCAAGAGAACATGCACCTAGAATAATTAAAGTTGCAGGTGTTTCCTGTATAATTGCTAAATCTTTTGCAAGAATTTTTTATAGAAACTCAATAAATATAGGGTTACCAGTTATAGAGTTAAAAGATAATGGAATAGATGAAATAAATGAAAAAGATTTGTTAGAAATAGATACTGAAAAAGGGATTGTATTAAATTTAACTCAAAATAAGAAATATACATTTATACCATTTCCGGATTTTATTAATGCATTATTAGAAATTGGCGGAATAGATAAATATGTAAAAAAATATAATGGTTATGGAGTGTGAAAATATGAAATTAGGAATAATTGGTATTGGGAATATAGGAAGTATGTTATTAGAAATATTACAAAATGAAGAACATGATTTTTATATAATAGATAAAAATAGAGAAAAAATAAAAAAATATGAAAAAAAATGTAGAGTTAAAATAGGAGAAAATATTGAGGATATTTATTCAAATTCCAAATATATTTTTGTAACTGTAAAACCAAAAGATATGGATGATGTATTAAATGAAATATCAAAAATAGATAATGATAATGCAGTAATTATTAGTACTGCAGCTGGGAAAAGTCTTAATGAAATATTAAAAAAATCTAATAAAAAAAATGTAATAAGAATTATGCCAACTATTATTTCAAAAATAGGAAAAGGTATAACTGCTATAACATTTAATAATTCAATAAAAAGTGACGTAAAGGAAGAGGTTATATCTATGCTAAGACCATTAGGAGAAATTATGGAAATAGATGAAAAAAAATTTGATGCTTTTACTATTTTAAATAGTAGTGGTCCAGCATTCGCTGCTTATATACTCGAAAGCTATATTGAAGGAGCAATAAATATTGGATTCAATGTAGAAGATGCAAAAGAAATTATTTTAAAAACTTTTGAAGGAACTATAGAATTTATAAAAAAAGAAAATATTGAATTATCTCAATTAAAATATAGGGTATCTTCACCTGGAGGTGTTACAATTAAAGGATTATATGAATTAGAGCAGAAAAGTGTAAAGGGAGCGATTATGAAGTCACTATATGAAGCGTATTTAAAGAATAATAAATTTTGAGGTGATAAAATGAATGAATTACTTGTAAAAGCGAAGAAATTAAAAAAAAGTTTTGAAATTTTGAAAAACTTAAACGCTAAACAAAAAAATAATGCAATATTAGAAATATCCAAAACAATTGAAAAAAATATAGATAGTATATTAAAAGTGAATATATTAGATATTGAAAATGCTAGAAAAAAAGGAATAAAGAAATCTTTAATAGATAGATTAGTTTTAAATGAAAAAAGGATAAATGGAATGATAGATGCTTGTAAAACAGTAATGAACTTAAATGATCCAGTTGGTGAAATATATGACTCTTTTTTAAGAGAAGATGGTTTGAGAATAAGCAAAATAAGAGTTCCTCTAGGAGTAATAGGGATAATATATGAATCTAGACCTAATGTAACCTTAGAAGCAACAATATTAGCCTTGAAATCAGGGAATTCCATTATGTTAAGAGGAGGATCTGATGCAATTAATTCTAATAAGGCTATAGTAAAATCTATAAAAGAAGCATTAAAAAAATCTGAGATACCAGATAATGCAGTAGAATTACTGGAAAATACAAATAAAGATTTAGTGTATGAAATGCTTAAATTAAATAATTATTTGGATTTGATTATTCCTAGGGGGGGGAAAGGTCTCATTGAATTTGTTATAGAAAATTCTACAGTCCCTGTTTTAGAAACAGGTGTTGGTGTTTGTCATATATATGTAGATGAAAGTGCTAATATAGAAAAATCTGCTGAAATTATTGTTAATTCAAAAACTCAGAGGCCAGGAACATGCAATACCGTTGAAACTGTATTGATTCATAAAAATATTGCAGAGGAAATTCTTCCTATATTAAAAAAAAGATTGGAAGATAAAAATGTAGAAATTAGAGGATGCGAAAAAGTACTAAATATTATTAATGTGAAGAAAGCTATAGAAGAAGATTGGGAAACAGAATATTTAGATTTAATTCTTTCAATAAAGGTAGTTGAAGATGTTAATGATGCAATTAATCATATAAAAAAATATTCAACAGGTCATTCAGAATCTATTTTAACGGAAAATTATTTTAATGCTATGAAATTTATTAATGAAATAGATTCTGCAACAGTATACATTAATGCATCTACTAGATTTACAGATGGTGGAGAATTTGGAATGGGAGCAGAAATGGGTATTAGTACTCAAAAAATACATGCAAGAGGTCCAATAGGGTTAAGGGAATTAACTACCTATAAATATGTAATTCAAGGTAATTATAATGTGAGGGATTAAAAATGGAAAAGATTGTAATAAAAATAGGGAGTAACATATTAATTAAAGAAGATAAAATCGATGAATCTTTTGTTTTTAAATTAAGTTCAGTTGTATCAAGATTAATAGATAATAATAAAAAAGTTGTTCTAGTATCTTCTGGTGCAAAAGCAGTTGGTTTAAAATATTTAAAATTAAATCCAATTAAAAGTTTATCTCAAAAACAGGCATTGTGTGCAATTGGTCAAGTGCAATTAATGAAAATATATGAACAAGCTTTTAATTTTTATAATAAAAAAGTTGCACAGGTTTTATTAACAAGAGATGATTTTTCAAATAGGTCTAGATTTATTAATTTGAAAAATACTTTAATAGGTTTAAATCAATTAAAAATAATACCTATAATTAATGAGAATGATACAGTGTCTGTTGAAGAAATTAAATTTGGAGATAATGATATTCTTTCAGCTTATTTTGCTATTGGATGGGGAGCTGATTCTTTGATAATATTAACTTCTGTTGATGGGATATATGATAAGGATAAAAAAATAATAGAAAATTATAATAATGCAATTGATTTATTAAAAATAAAAAATACATCTTTAGGAACAGGAGGCATAAATTCAAAAATAGAGGCTGGAAAAATAGCCTCAAATTCAGGAGTAAAAACTTGTATTTGTAATGGTAAAAATTTAGAAAATATTGAAAAATTTATAAATGGAGAAAATATTGGGACGATTTTTCTGCCACATAAAAAAATAAAAAATAAAAAAGCCTGGATAGCATATTTATCTAAAAGTAAAGGAAAATTATTTATAAACAAAGGTGCAAAAGAAGCTATTCTTGAAAGAAAAAGTTTATTGCCTATTGGTATTGAAAAAATAGAAGGCAAATTTTTAAAAGGGGATTCAGTAAATGTTTATTATAATAATAAATTGATAGCAAAAGGAATTAGCAATTACTCTTTTTTAGAAGGGAAAAATATTATTGGAAAAAAAAGTATAGATAATGATTATGAAGAATTTATACATGCTGATAATTTAGTATTATTTTAAGGGGTGGTAAAATGGAAAAAATTCAAATTTTATATATAGAAGGAGATGGGATAGGTCCATATATTATGAAATCAGCAATGAAAGTTTGGAATTCAGCAATGGATTTTATATATAAAGGTAAAAAGAAAATTATTTGGAAAGAAATATATGCAGGTAAAAAAGCAATAGAAAAATTTGGAACTCCTTTGCCGGAAGAAACAATAAAATTATTGAAAGAATTTAAAATAGGGATTAAGGGTCCTCTTGAAACACAAGTTGGAAGCGGATATAGAAGCTTAAATGTTGCTTTAAGACAAGAATTGGACTTATATGCATGTATAAGACCCGTTAAATATATAAAAGGTATAAATTCACCTGTAAAAAATCCAGAAAAAATTGACATTATTATATTTAGGGAAAATACAGAAGATGTATATTGTGGTATTGAATGGGAAGAAAATTCTGAAGAATCAAATGAATTAATAAGAATTTTGAATAAAAAATTTGGAACAAATTTAAACAAAGCATCAATTGGAATAAAACCAATTAGCGAATATAAAACTAAAAGACTTATGAGAAAAGCTATTGAGTATGCTATAAAGAAAAATAGAAAAAAAATAACTATAGTACATAAAGGGAATATAATGAAATATACAGAAGGAAACTTTAGAAAATGGTGCTATGAAGTTTTTAATGGATTTAATAATCAAATAAATCATCTTGAAATAAATGATATTATTGCAGATAATATGTTTCAACAATTATTGTTAAATCCTTCAAATTTTGACATATTAATAACAACCAATCTAAATGGAGATTATTTGTCTGATGCAGCATCTGCTCAAATTGGTGGTGTTGGACTTGTTCCAGGAGCTAATATAGGAGATAAAATTGCATTATTTGAACCAACACATGGTACAGCTCCAGGAATAAAAAATCCTGAAATGGCCAATCCAACTTCATTGATTTTATCTGGAGTTATGATGTTTGAATATATCGGATTTAATGAAGTCGCTAATTTGATTAAGAATTCAATTGAAAAAACAATTTTAGATGGGTATGCAACAATTGATATATCTCCTAAAGCCTTATCAACTAATGAATATGTGGATAAAATTATAGAGAATTTTTAATCAATATCAATTCTCACCTAGCGGTGGGAATTGTTTTTTTATTAAAAAGAAAAATTGAAATGAATTTAAAACAATATTAATTATAATATAAATATATGATAAAAATTGTTGCATAAAAAAAATGTGACATTTTCGAAAAAAATGTGATATAATTTTATAGAAAAAGAAAATGGGGGTGATTTAGTGAAAAAAAGTTTTTTCTTAAAGCAACCTATGATGAGAAGAGTTTTGTATGCATTAGCCCCAATATATTTATTTGCTTTATATTTTTATGGGGTTCGATTGCTAATCCTAAGTGTGGTTGTTTTTGCTGGAGGTATTTTTACAGAATACATAATGGAAAAGAGAGTAAATAAAAAGGTTTCAGAAGCTGTTTTAGTAACATCTATGCTTTTTGTATTATCTCTGCCTCCGTTAACTCCTTGGTGGATTGCATTAATTGGAATTATTTTTGGAGTATTATTTGGTAAAGAGGTTTTTGGTGGGTTTGGAAGGAATCCTTTTAATCCTGCTATTGTTGGAAGATTATTTATCTACATAACATTTCCAAATGTCATGACATATGGATGGATGAAGCCGGGAGGTTTTGGTATTGATGTAGTAACAACAGCTACTCCATTAAAAATCATGAGAGATTCTGGGGAAACTATAGATTTGTTAAAGGCATTTTTTGGTTTTAGATCAGGATCTATGGGTGAAAGTTTTATTTTCTTAATTATTATAGCAGCAATTTATTTAATTTACACCAAAACTGCAAGTTGGAAAATTATTGTATCAACATTTTTAAGTGCAACTGCATTAACTTATATTTTTTATTTTGCAGGGTTTATTAATTTTCCATTAGAATTTATAATGTCTGGTAGTTTATTGTTTGTTACTGTTTTTATGGCTACTGATCCAATAAGTGGTCCAAAAAATCAAAAAGCACATTGGTATTATGGATTATTAATTGGTACAGTAACAATTTTAATTAGAACTTTTTCATTATTCCCAGAAGGAACGAGTTTTGCGGTGTTATTAGGTAATACATTTGCACCATTAATGGATGAATTATTAGCAAAAAAGAAGGTGAAAAAATGAAAAAAGATAGTAAATTATATGTAGTATTATTCACCTTTATAGTTTCATTTGTTTTTGTTTTTGTACTAGCCTTAGCAAATGAATTAACTAAAGAAAAAGTACAAATTAATGAAGAGTTATTTCAAAGGAAAGCGATTTTATCAGCAATGGGTATAGAATATAATTCTGATGAAGAAGCATATAAGCTTTTTGATAAAAAGATTTCAAAGAAAAAAATAAATGATATTGATGTATATATGTCAAATGTTGATGGAGAAGATGTATATGCAGTTATTTTTGTTGGAAATGGATTATGGAGTACAATTAGAGGTGTTTTAGCAGTAAATCGTGATTTAACAGAAATAGTTGGTATTGATTTTATTACTCAAAGTGAGACTCCAGGATTAGGCGGAAGAATTGAAGAAGCATGGTTTAAAGAGCAATTTAAATTTGAAAAAATCAAAGATGGAAAAATAGAAATGATTATTGGTGGGACAGGTAAAGGAGATTTTGATCATGAAAATGGTAAATTTGAAGCAATCACTGGAGCAACAAGAACATCAGAATCTGTAGCTAATATGATTAATAATTATTTAACAATATTAAAAGACCTCCTAGGAGGTGAATTATAATGAGTGAATATAACAAGATATTAAAAGAAAATGTTTGGTACAATAATCCTGTTTTTGTTCAAATATTAGGTATTTGTTCTGCTTTAGCTGTAACTAATAATCTTACAAATACATTTATTATGACAATAGCTGTTAGTTTAGTTACTGCTTTTTCTAGTTTAACAGTATCAATAATAAAAGGATTTATACCAAGAAAAGTTAGGATGATTGTTCAAACGTTAATCATTGCTTTTTATGTTATTATAGTTGATATTATTTTAAGGGCATATTTGCCCGATATTAGTAAGGCTTTAGGACCTTATGTCGGTTTAATAATAACAAATTGTATAATTATGGGAAGAGCTGAAGGATTTGCTCAATCTAATGGTCCAATAATATCATTTTGGGACGGTTTTACATCTGGATTGGGTTATTTAGTTGTTCTAATTTCAGTTGCTTTCTTTAGAGAATTACTTGGATTTGGCACCTTGTTTGGAATAAGAGTTTTACCTGAAGGATTTATGTCATGGACAATTATGTTGATGGCACCAAGTGCTTTTTTTATGTTAGCTATATTTATTTGGGTGGCTAAGGGGATTATGTTAAGAAAGGAGGCTAAATAATGGCTCCAGATATAAGTCCATTCGTATTATTTTTTGCATCAATATTTACTAGTAATATATTATTAGCAAATTTCTTAGGAATGTGTTCATTTATATCAGTTTCAAAGGATATAACATCTTCAAATGGTTTAGGTATGGCTGTTACAATGGTTATGACAATTACTACAGCCTTAAACTGGATTGTATACCATAAGATAATAATTCCATTTGAAATTGAATATTTAAGATATATTATATTTATTATAGTAATAGCTGCAGTAGTACAAATTTTAGAGATGTTAATTGATAGATTATCTCCAAATTTATATATGAGTTTAGGCATATTCTTACCTTTAATTACAGTTAATTGTGCTATATTAGGGGTAACATTATTTATGCAATTAAGATATTATACATTTATTCAATCAATTTTCTATGGTTTAGGTTCTGGATTAGGATGGTGGCTTGCAATTATGGCATTAGCAGCTATAAGAAAGAGAGTGGATAATAGTCCTAATGTTCCTGCAGCACTAAAAGGACCAGGTTTAACATTAATTATTATTGGTATTATGGCTATGGCATTTATAGGTTTTTCTGGAATGCTTAATGTACAGTGAGGTGATATAATGAGTCCTATAATTACTGCACCATTAGTTGTTTCTATTATTAGTGGTGTTTTAGCTGCAATTATTGCAGTTGTTGATGGAATTGTAAATAATTATGGAGAAGTTAAAGTTAAAATAAATGGAGAAAAAGAATTAACGGTAAATGGAGGAGCATCACTTTTAACTACATTATCAGAAACAGGAATTTTTGTTCCTTCTGCTTGTGGTGGAAGAGGTAGTTGTGGTGCTTGTAAAGTAAAAGTATTATCTGATGTAGGTCCTCATTTACCTACAGAAACACCGTTATTAACTCCAGAAGAAATGAAGGAAAATGTTAGATTGTCATGTCAAGTGAAAGTTAAAAAGGACATTGATATATGGTTACCTGAAGAATTATTTAATGTAAAAAAATATAAAACAAGAATAGAAAAGATCACTGATGTCACACATGACATTAAAGAAGTTCGTTTTAAATTATTAGATCCAAATGAAGTTAATTTTAAAGCGGGCCAATATATGCAAATAGTTGTTCCGCCATATGAAAAAATTAAAGAGCCTACCCAAAGAGCATATTCAATATCTTCTATTCCATCTCAAAAAGATTCATTTGAACTATTGATAAGGTTAGTTCCTGGAGGGATTGCAACAACATATGTTCATAATTATTTAAAAGAAGGAGATGAAATGGAAGTTATTGGACCTTTTGGCGATTTTTATTTAAGAGATACAGATGCAGATGTTATTGGTGTTGCGGGTGGATCTGGTATGGCTCCTTTAAAATCAATAATTTTAGATATGTTTGAAAAAGGAATGACAAATAGAAATGTTTGGTATTTCTTTGGAGCTAGATCATTAAGAGATGTGTATTATATAGATTTATTTAAAGAATTAGAAAAGAAATGGCCAAACCTACATTTTGTTGTTGCTTTATCAGAACCTTTACCTGAAGATAACTGGGATGGTGAAGTTGGATTAATTACAGATGTATTAGATAAATACTTTAAGGAAAAAATGGATCCAAATACTCCCAAAGAAGGTTATTTATGTGGAAGCCCTGGAATGATAAATGCATGTGTTAATGTTATGAAAAACAATGGAATACCTGAAGATAAGATTTATTATGATAAATTTGCTTAAGGGGGGAGAAGTATGAAAATGACTCCTGAATTTCAAAAGGCGCAGGAAAATATGAAACCTGGAGTTATAACAGCAGAAGGCTTTATGGGTAATGACGATAGAAATTTAGTTGATATAATAATTGAAGATGAAGAATTACTTTCTACGTTGAATATTACCATTGAATCTATTGTTGGAAAATTGAAATATTTTAAAGAAAAAGGTGAAAAAGGTTTAGGAGAGCCAATAACAGTTGATGAGTATTGGGAAGTTCAAGTAGGAGAAGCAAGAGGTCATTTGCCTTGTCCATTTGAAGATGGTATTTTTAGAAAAGTAGTTACAAAAGTTACTAATTTAAAAAATAATGAAAGTGTAATATATAGCGATTTATCAATTCATTTAATAGAAAAGCATCATTTTTTTCAAGGGAAAGATTCACCCTTTAGACTTGATCCTGCAAAATTAAAAAAAGTATTTGAATTATAGAGGTGGTTAATCCACCTCTTTTTGTATAGGAGGGGAAATATGTATGATATTATTATAATAGGTGCAGGTGTTGTTGGTAGTACAATTGCACGTGAATTATCAAAATATAGTTTAAAAATTTTAATGTTAGAAAAAACTGATGATGTAAGTAATGGCGCATCTAAAGCAAATAGTGGTATTGTTCATGGAGGATATGCTGCTAAATATGGTACGTTAAAAGGTAAATTGTGTTTTGAAGGAAATAGAATGTATGATAAATTAAATAAAGAACTCAATTTTGGGTTCAAAAGAACAGGGGCTTTAGTAATAGGATTTGATGAAAATGATGAAAAGACATTAATTGAATTATATAAAAATGGTTTAAATAATGGAGTAAACGAAAATGAAATGAAAATATTATATGGTGATGAAATATTAAAAATTGAACCAAATATAAATAAAGATGTAAAAGTAGCTTTATTAGCAAAAGATGTGGGAATAACTTCTCCGTATGAAATGACGATAGCTTTAGCGGAGAATGCAGTGAATAATGGAGTAGAAATAAAATTAGAAAATGAAGTAATAAAAATTGAAGAGAAAAATGATTATTATATAGTTATAACTAATCAAAATTCGTATGAAACTAAGTATATAATAAATGCGGCTGGAGTATTTAGCGATAAGATATCGGAAATGGTTGGGATAAAAAATTTTCATATAATTCCAAGAAAAGGACAATATATTATTTTTCATAAGGGATACGGAGAAATAATAAACAAAGTAATTTTTCAAGTTCCTACAGAAAAAGGAAAAGGTATTTTAGTAACTCCTACATATCATGGGAATTTAATGATTGGACCTGATGCACAAGAAAGTTCTAAATATGATTTAAATACAGATATAGAAACATTAAAATATATTATTAGAACTGCAAAACTATCTGTTCCTAATATAGACTTAAAAAAGGTATTAACTTCATTTTCTGGTATTAGACCCACGCCTTCAACAGGAGATTTTATAATAGAAGAATCTAAAGAAAGATTTATCAATGTTGCAGGAATTGAATCTCCAGGGTTGACATCTTCACCAGCAATTGCTAAAATGGTTTTGAATATATTAAAAAAATCAGGATTAAAGTTAATTGAAAAAAATGATTTTAATCCATATAGAAAACCTATAATTATAAAAAAAGATCTGACATATAAAGAAGTAAATAATATGTTAGAATTAAATTCTGATGAACAAATTATTTGTAGATGTGAAATGGTTAGCAAAAAAGAGATAATAGATGCACTAAAAAGGGGAATTCCAATAAAATCTATAGATGCTATAAAAAGAAGAACAAGAGCTACAATGGGCTTTTGCCAAGGAGAGTTCTGTATCCCCAGAATTAAAAAAGTAATTTCTGAAACATTGAATATTAATGAAGATGAAATTCCTTTGAGAGGTAAAAAATCAGGAATATTACCAAAAAAAGTGAATTTAAATTATTTTAAGCAATTAGATATAAAATGAGGTGATATATTGCATTATTTATTTGCTATATTATCAGCATTTTCTTCATCTGTTACATCTATTTTAGGCAAATATTCTTTTAATATAGGAGCATCACCATCGCAAATATTATTTTTGAGATTTTTATTTTCGTTTATTATTTCGGGAATTATTTTTATTTTTTTAGGATATAAATTTGATTTCAAAAAATTTTTGTTATATTCTGTTTTAGGTATTTTAAATTACGGGATAGCAGCATATGCTTTTTTTGTTGGATTGCAATATTTAAATCCAGCATATGCAACGGTACTTTATTTTACAAATCCAATATTTGTCTCTTTTTTTCAACATAGATTAACAAAAAGAAAAATAAATATAGTAAATATAATAGCAGTAGCATTATCTTTTGTTGGAGTAATAATAGCAAATATGGGAGAACGGGCTTTTGGAAATAATGAAAGTATAATCTTTGGTACATTAATAGTTTTGTTTAGTTCTTTTGTAAATGCGATATTTATAGTTTCTGTCAGTGAATATATAAAACAAAATGAATCGAAACCTTTTGAAAGCGTTTTTTATACATTTACTGGTGTCTTTATTTATTATTTTATTTTTGTCATAAGAACAAATGAAATATATACTTTAAATGGAAGATATTTATTATCAGGTTTTGTTTTAGCAATATTAGCAACATTTGTTCCGTTAACACTAAATTTTTTTGCTTTAAAGAAATTACAGTCACATACCTTATCTTTAATAATGCCATTGGAACTTTTGTTTGCGTCGATTTTATCAGGAATATTTATGAATGAGTCCTTTAATGTTTTAAAGGTTTTAGGTTTAATAATGGTTGGTATGGCACCAATAATAGATATAACTGGTGTAGAATCATAATTTAAAAAGGGGGAATGAAATGTTAAAAGATATTTTATTTGATCAAGTAAAACCTGCATATGGTTGTACAGAACCCATAGCAGTTGCATTGGCTGTTGCAACAGCAAAAAAATATTTAAAAGGTGAATTAAATAGTATAAATATTATACTTGATAAAAACACATATAAAAATGGATTAGAGGTAAATATTCCAGGGACTTCGTTTGTAGGTCTCGAAGTTGCTGCAGCGCTTTCCTATGTTTGTGGGGATTCAAAATATGGACTTGAAGTTTTAAAAGATATAAATCAGGAGTGTATAGATGCCTCTCATAAATATTTAGGAAAAATAAATTTAAAAGTAGATAAAGAATTTTTAGGTTTAAAAGTAGATTGTACATTAAAAGGAGAAAATTATGTAAATGTAATAATAGAGGGAAAACATGATAATATAGTACATATTGAAGAAAATGGAAATAAAATATTTGATGTTCATTTTGAAGCTGGTGGAGCATTACTAAATGAAATAAAAAAATATAATATAGATGATATAATAGAATATTTAGATAAATATGATAAGGATGTAGATGAATTATTAGAAAAAACAATAGTATTAAATACAAAAATTGCAGAAAAAGGATTAAAAACAGATGGGAATTTTGGTCATGTTTTAGATTTTGAGCCTGTTAATATTGTTCAGGCTGCTGTTGACGCAAGGATGAGTGGTGAATTAATGCCTGTTATGACTGTTGCTGGGAGTGGTAATCAAGGTTTATCTTCTACACTGCCAATAATAAAAATTGGACGAAAATATGATGATGAATTAGTGAAAAAATCTATATTATTAAGTGTTTTAATAACTATATATATAAAATCATATACGGGATTATTAACTCCAATTTGTGGTGCTGGTACTATTTCATCTTCTGGTGTTGCCGCTGGAATTACATATTTAAAAGGTGGAAATTCAGAACAAATAAAACATGCAATTAATAATGTACTATCTACTCTTTTTGGTTTAACTTGTGATGGTGCAAAAAAAAGTTGTGCATTAAAATCTGGAACAGGAACATTTGTAGCATTACAAAGTTCAGAATTGGCTTTAAAGAATATAAATGTTCCATGTGGAAACGGTATTGCAGCGAAAGATGTAGAAGAAACTATTAAAAGAGTTGGTAAATTAACACAATCTATAAAAAAATTTGATGAAGACGTTTTAGACTATATAGGAAAATGTTGAGGTGAAATATTGTCTGTTAAAAAATGTATAAATTGTAATGAATTAGTTGAAAATAATGAAAAAATATGTCCTAATTGTGATGGATTTTTTTTAAAAAAGAAATGTCCAAAATGTGATGAAATAATGAAAGATAATATAAAAAAATGCTGGTATTGTGGTTACGATTTCTCTCTTAAAAATAAAAAAAATATAAAATCAAATGTATATGATAAATATTTAGACGAATTAAAAAATACAAAATTTATAGAAACCATTAATAAAAACAATAATAAATATATTAGATTAACTGATGAACAAATAGATATAATAAAAAATGCAAAAGAAAATAATTTAATAATAAATGCTTTTGCTGGTTCTGGAAAATCTACTACGCTTTTAAGTATTGCTTATGCATTAAAGAGTAAAACATTTTTATTTTTGGCTTTTAATAATTCAGTAAAAAAAGACATTGAAAATAAAATAAGAAGATCTAATTTAAAAAATATAAAAGTAATGACTACACATGGATTGGCATATAAATTTGTTAAAAAAGATCTGAAGTTTAATAAAATTGGAAAAGAATTAAATACTTCAGAAATTTCTAAAATTTTAGAAATAGATATATTCATTGCAGATTTAGTTAGAATAGCTTTTAATGATTTTTGTAATGGAAGTTATAGATATATTTCGGATGAAACAATTGAAGAAATAATAAAAAATAACATTAAACTAAAATTTATTGATGAAAATAAGGAATATTTAAAAGATAAATTAAATATTATTTGGAATATGTACATGGATAATAAATTGGACGTTTCACATAATGTTTATTTAAAATATTTTCAATTGAATATAGAGAGGTATAGAATTAATTTTGATTATATACTTTTAGATGAAGCTCAAGATACTAATGATGTAGTTTTAGATATTTTTAATAAATTGAATGGAAAAAAAATTATTGTTGGTGATCCTCATCAACAAATATATTCATTTAGAGGGTCGATAAATGCTATGTACAAAATTAGAAATGAAATGGAAGCGAAAGTGTTATACTTAACTGAAACATTTAGATTTCCTAAATATATAGCAGAAAAAGCAAATTATATTTTAAGAAATTTTAAGGGAGAAGAAAAAGAAATTATTTCATCTAAAAGTGAAAATGATAATGAATTTAATACTATTTGTTATATAACAAGAACAAATTCTACCTTAATAAAATTAATAGATGAATTTAAAAATTATGAAATTACATTGGTAAGAGCACCAACTGAAATATTCAAATTACCTTTAAGTATATATTATTATATAAAATATTTAAATACAGGAAAGCATAAGGATAAAATAAAAGAAAAATGGATTTTGAATTTTAAAGATTTAGAAGAATTAAAAGATTATGCAGAAGATTTTGAAGATTATGAATTAATATCAGCTATTAATATAGCAGAAGAATATGATAATAAATTATTTGATTTATTAAAAATTGCAGAAGAAAAATATAACATTAATAATGGGAAAATTTATTTAACTACAGCACATACAAGTAAAGGTTTAGAATGGGATAAAGTGATTATTACTCATGATTTTCCAAATATTATTGATTTAATAAAAAAGGAAAAATATAAAAGTATAAAGGAATTTACAAAATCTTTTAAGAAACATATTGATAAAATAATAAATGGTTTAAACGATAAATTTAAACATCAAAATATAATTGATGAAATAAATTTATTTTATGTTGCTTTAACAAGAGCAAAGAAAAAAGTATTATTTTATTCAAATGAAAATATATTTGATTTTGATATTAACAAATTGCTTGAGTAATCTCAAGCAATTTTTATTATGAAGCGACTTCCAACCATCCATTCTGATTTAAAATTTATTTTATATCCCGCTAATTCACATAAATGCTTAACTATTGATAATCCTAATCCAGAACCTTTAGCATATTTTCTTGAATCTACTCCTCTATAAAATCTTTCAAAAATTCTATTTTTTTCATTTTCCCGTATTCCTATACCATTATCTTCAACAATTATTTCATTTTTGGAAATAGTAACAAAAACTTTTGAATTTTTATAAGAGTATTTTATTGAATTTGATATTAAGTTTCTCAGTAAAGTATATATTATGAATGGATCACCATTCAAATATTCAACTTCTAATTTATTTATCACCTCAATGTTTTTTTCTTTTATTTTATGTTCTAAATCAGAAATAACTTCATTATATATTTTATTTGTATCTAATAATTCATTTTTTATTATATAATTATCAAATTCTGCCATATAAAGAATACTTAATTGATCTAATATTCTTTCGATTCTATTTAATGATTTTTTAGAATTATTAATGGGCTTAATTAATAAATTATTTTTATTTAAATCTTCAATTAAATATATATTCCCCTTTAAAATAGACAATGGAGTTCTTAATTCATGAGATAAAGATGTTATAAAATCAGATTTAACTTTTTTAATTAATTCTTTTTCAGTTTTATCCTCGATGATGATTTTGTTTTCATTACTTAAATAAATAATTTTACAAAATTTGCTAGAACCTTGAAAAAAATAAATTGTTGTTTCTATAAAATAATCTTTTTTATTTATAATATGATATATTAATTTATCAATTTCATTAAATGTAAAAACGTTTATTATTTCAATATTTTCTTTAAAGCCGTATTCTTTTGCGGTTTTATTTGAATATTTTATTTTATATCCATCTAATTCAATAATTATTTCATTTAAATAATCTAAAAAATTCATTTTATTCACCAACTTCAGAATTTTTGTTAAATTTGTATCCGAGATTCCTAATTGTTTTTATCCAATTTTTCCCAATTTTAGATCTTATCATACTAATATGAACATCTATTACTCTATCAGTAATAAATTCATCATCAAACCATATTTTTTCTATTATTTCATTTCTAGTATAAATTTTATCATCATTTTTTGCTAAAAGGTATAAAATTTCAAATTCTTTTGCGGTTAAATCAACAAATTTACCATTATATTTTACAGTATAATTATTTGAAAAAATCTCTAAATTTCCAAATTTCAATTTATCATCTTCATTTTTAATTCTTTTTAATAATGCTCTGATTCTAGCTATTACTTCACGGGGATTAAAGGGTTTAGTAATATAATCATCAGCGCCAATTTCTATACCATATATTTTATCTCTATCAGTATTTTTAGCAGAAATAATTATTATTCCAGTGTTTTTATTTTTAGCTCTTATTAAAGGTAATATATCAATAGAATCACCATCAGGTAACATAATATCTAATAATAATATATCAAATTTATTATTATTCATTAAATTTTTCATACAATTTATATTTTCACATTCAAATATATCAAATTTCTCAATTTCTAAATAAGCTTTTAAAATATCTCTAATATCCTTATCATCTTCAACTATTAAGATTGAAGGCATATTTTTCCTCCTTATAATAGATTTGTGATTTTTTCACCTTTTTCTATATATACAATTTCCTCGCATAAATTTGTAATATGATCTGAAATTCTTTCAATGTCTCGTGCAATTAATACAAAAGGTATAATAACATTTTCATCATATATTCCATCTTTAAAATTTTTTAATATATCTTTTCTTATTTCAATTTCTAAATTGTCTATAATGCTATCTTTTTTCCATATTTCAATTGCTGAATTAGTATTTCTTTCATTAAAAGCTTTAAAAACTTCTTTTAACATTTCTAAAGACATACCAATCATTTTTAGTATTTTTTCATTTAACGAGGGATTAAAATTTATTTTGTTAAATTCAAAAACCTTTTGCGAAATATTACAAGATAAATCCCCTATTCTTTCTAAATTATTTGAAAATTTTATCATTGTTATAATATATCGTAATTCTTTTGCCAACGGATTATATCTAGCAATAATTTGATAAACTTCATCTTCTATTTTTCTATTAATGTCATCTATTTTATCATCTAATTCAAAAACATTTTTTGCTAATATTTCATCGTTTTTTTCAAGAGATAATATGGCTAGATTAAATGAATTTAAAACAAGAGATAACATTTTTGATATATCGGCTTTTAATATTAATAATTCGTTTTCAAAATGATGTAAATTTTGCATTTTATCCCCCCATTATCCTATTCTTCCATTTAAATAATCTTCTGTTAATTGATTTTTAGGTGACTTTATTATATTAGAAGTTAAACCATGTTCTATTAATTCCCCTTGATACATAAAGTATAAATAATCTGAAATTCTAATAGCTTGAGATAAATTATGAGTTACAATTATTATTGTATAATTTTCTACTAATTCTTCAAGTAATCTTTCTATTTTTTGCGTGGATATTGGATCTAAAGCAGATGTTGGCTCATCTAGAAGTATAACTTCTGGAGATACTGCAAGAGCTCTTGCAATAACTAGTCTTTGTTGTTGACCGCCAGACAATTCATATGCTGATTTATGCAATTCATCTTTAACTTCATCCCATAATGCGGCTTGTATAAGCGATTTTTCAACTATCTTATCAATTTTATTTTTATTTCTCATACCATGAATTCTCAAACCAAATGCTACATTTTCATATATTGACATTGGAAATGGTACTGGTTTTTGAAAAACCATTCCAACTTTTTTTCTATATAATGTTATATTTAGATTTTTGATGTTATTGTTCTCGAAGATAATTTCTCCAGAGGTTTTATAATTTTCTATTTCATCATTTATCCTATTAATACTTCTTAACAATGTGGATTTTCCACATCCAGATGGACCAATTATAGCTGAAATTTTATTTCTTTTAAAATCTATATTTATATTTTTTAATGCTTGTTTATTTGAATACCATGCATTAAAGTTTCTTATTTTGATTATATCATCATTTTTTGTCATTATATCCATTATCATTATAATTCCTCCTTATTTTAAATGCCAGTAAATAAATGAACAATATTAATAACATTAAAAACGATGCTGAACCTTTTGCCATCCATTGCGCATCTTCTCCATAAGCCATAGCAATATTATATATATGTGTAGGCAATGTCATAATAGGATCTTTAATAGATTTAGGCATATGTGTTGAATAAAATACAGCTGCTGTTAATAATACAGGAGCAGTTTCTCCCATAACTCTACCAATAGAAATTAAAATAATAGTAATTAATCTTGATTTTGCTGAAGGTAATAATATTTTATATATAACTTCAGTTTTTTTTGCTCCTAATGCATAAGCAGATTCTCTTAATGTATTTGGTATTGAATTAAAAACTTCTTTTGTGGAAGAAGAAATAATTGGTAAAGCCATTATAGATAAAGTTAGAGATCCTGATATTAAAGAAGTTTTTAATCCAAGTTTTATTGAAAATAAAGATAACCCAAATAATCCAAATACAATAGAAGGAACACCGGATAATGAAGTAATAGCAGTATCTAAAAATATTCCAATATTGTTATTACTATATTCTGATAAAAAAATTCCAGTTAAAATCCCAAGTGGAATAGAAATAATTAATGTCACAAATAATAAATATATGGTTCCAATAATTGCAGGAAAAATTCCACCACTTGTCATCATATTTTTGGGAAATTCAGTGAAAAAATTTATTGAAAAATATTTTATTCCATCAAATATTATAAAAAAAATAATTAATACTATACTAAAAAATATTAAATAACTTATTATTCTAAATATAAAAGATATTATTTTATCTGTATTCATTTATCCCATCTCCTAGATATTTGTTTGGAAATTAAAGTAAGAAAAAAAGATATTAATAATAAAATCAATCCTGAAAAAAACAATGCTGAATAATGAATACTTCCAATTTCCACCTCTCCAATTTCACTTGCTATAACTGCAGTTAATGGTCTGACAGGATCAAATATGGATGTTGGGATAATATTAGCACCTCCAGCCGCCATTAATACAACCATTGTTTCGCCAATAATACGGTTAATTGTTAATATAAATGCATTAATAATTCCTGGGTAAGCGGCTTTGGAAACTATTTTAAAACCTGTGGTAAATCTTGTCGCTCCTAGAGACAACGCTCCTTCTTTAATATTTTTATCAACAGAACTCATAGCTTCTTCAATCAACGAAGATGTATATGGAAGTGAAAGAACGGTTAATCCAATTGACGCTAACAATATATTTTCTGGGGACCATGCCCCTATTTTAAGCATCCAAGGTGAAATATGTATTATCAAAAACATACCTATAATAACAGATGGAATACCTGATAATAATTCTATAGTGCCTTTAATATATTTTTTTTCAAATTCTTTTGCATAATCATATAAAAAAAATGCTATTATATATCCTAAAGGTAAGACTATTAAGGAAGATAATATAGTTAAAAGTATTGAATTTATTAACATATTTAATATACCAAAAGTTGGTATATCATATGTTGGATACCAATCAAATGATGTAAGCATTTCCATACCAACTTTTTTCAAAGCTGGTATGGATTCCATTATAATAAATTCAAAAATTAATATTAGTATTATTATTCCAATTAATGACACTAGCCTTATTATTAAAGAATTTATTTTGTTTTTAAATTCTCTCAAATAAAACACTCCTTTTTAAAATCCGTATGCAGCAATATATCCAGCTTTTTCCACTAATTCTTGTCCCTTTTTTGATAATCCAAAAGTTATATACTCTTTTAGAATTCCGGATTCTGGCCATCCGTTAGTTACATCAATAAACATATATAAAGGTCTGGAAATAGGATAAATTGATTTTAAAATATTTAATTTTGTCGGTTCTGTATTTTCTACTTTTAAAACTTTAACAGAATCATTTACGTATCCTACTCCTACATAAGCAATAGCATAAGGATTTTTAGCGACTTGCTCAATTTCGAATTGTGTTGATTCAACCATTTTGACACTTGGATCCATTCTTTCCCCATTTAAAACTATATTTTCAAATGTTTCAAATGTTCCTGAAGCAGTATTTCTTGAATAGGCAACTATTCTTTTTTTGGGTAGCGATGTATTGATTTGGTTCCAAGTTTTAAATTTACCAGTGTATATACTTTTTAAAATTTCTAATGAGATATTATCTATATGAAGTTTTGGATTAACAATTATTGCTATACCATCATATGCAATAATAATTGGAGCAAAATATTTGCCTTCTTCGTTCATTTTTTTTATTTCTTTATTTTTAAGGAATCTACTAGAGTTTGCAATATCTGTTGTTCCACTAAACAATGCAGCTATACCTGTCGAAGACCCTGCGCCTTCTAAAGTTATTTCTAAATTTTTTAGTTCTTCTATCCATAATTGAGCAATTGGGAAAATTGTGTTTGAACCTTTAATAATCAATTTTTCTGAGAACGAAATAATTATAATACTTATAATAAATACTAAAGATATCCATTTTTTCATACATATCCCTCCTTAAATATTTTTGCACATTAATTTTATAAATATTTCTTTTTTTTATTATATAAAAATATTAAGAAATATTAAGTTAATTCCGATATTTTTTGTGGTATAATATAATTAGTAAGACTAATTATATTATGGGGGTGATTGTATGAAAAACTTTGTTTTTCATAATACAACAAAATTAATTTTTGGAGAAGGCACAATAGCTAAAATTGGTGAGGAAATAAAAAAAGAAGGAGTAAAGAAAATACTTTTACATTATGGTGGAGGATCTATTAAAAAAAATGGAGTATATGATCAAGTTGTCAATTCTTTAAAAGAAAATAATATTGAATGGGTTGAAGTTTCTGGCGTAAAACCAAATCCTAGATTATCTAAGGTATATGAAGGAATAGATGTTGCCAAAGAGAATAATGTAGAAGGTATTTTAGCTGTTGGTGGTGGAAGTGTTATAGATTCAGCAAAAGCTATTGCTGGAGGTTTTTATTATGATGGGGATATATGGGATGCTTACTCAGGGAAATATTATGTTTCAAAAGCTCTTCCTTTATTTACTGTTTTAACTTTATCGGCAACTGGATCTGAAATGAATGGAAATTCTGTTATTACAAATGAAGACACTAAGCAAAAATGGTCAACAAGTTCAAAAGCATTATACCCAAAAGTTTCAATAATAGATCCAACTGCACAATACACATTACCAGAAAGTCAAACTGTTAATGGTGCTGTAGATGCAATAAGTCATGTTATGGAATTTTATTTTGATGGTACTAAGGGAACTGAAATTCAATCTCAATTAGCTGAAGGTATAATAAGAGCAGT
The DNA here is from genome assembly GCF_011057715.1 of Marinitoga sp. 38H-ov. Classification (NCBI taxonomy): domain Bacteria; kingdom Thermotogati; phylum Thermotogota; class Thermotogae; order Petrotogales; family Petrotogaceae; genus Marinitoga; species Marinitoga sp. 38H-ov. The sequence goes on along the minus strand of NZ_LNGH01000002.1, from coordinate 120,089 downwards.
TATAAACAGTACGGAAATATTGTTAGAAAATCCTAAAGATTATGATGCAAGATCTAATCTTGCATGGAGTGCTACATTAGCTTTAAATGGATTATTAGGAGCAGGTTCTTCAGGAGGAGATTGGGCAAGTCATGCATTAGAACATTCTGTTTCAGCATTATTTGACGTTGCGCATGGAGCAGGATTAGCAATAATTTTTCCTGCATGGTTGGAATATGTAAAAAATGAAGATATTGATAGATTTGATAGATTTGCTAAAGAGATATTTAATATTGATACAGGTAATTCTGGTATAGATGCAAATTTGGGTATTCAAGCATTAAAACAATGGTATAAGAAAATCGGACAACCAATCTCTTTAAAAGAAATTGGGGCAAAAGAGGAAGATATTGAAAAACTTGTTGAAAATGCAGCTCAACGAGCACCTATAGGGAAATTAAAGAAATTAGAAGAAAAAGATATAAGAGAGATATATAAAATAGCTTTTGATAATAAATAAGAGATTGAGGCATTGCCTCAATCTCTTATTTCTGCTATATAATTACCTAATAAAACTAATATAATACCTAAAATTGTTAAATAATTAGGATAATTTTTCAATATTATCGCATCTGCTATAACAGTTACAATTGGAATGAAAAAAATTCCATTTGTTGTAGTTTTTGCTCCTGCCAATCTAATAGCTTTATTCCACCAAATATATCCTAATGCTGTACAAAAAACGCTTAGGAAAATAAAAGCAATAATAACTTTAGGTTGTAACCATAATTGGTAAAAAGGACATGTGCCATTACCTTTTAATTCAAAATAAACAAAAGGTAAAAAGAATAACATTCCATAGAAATTTAAATCTTTAGTAATTATAAGATTGTCATGTAGTTCAAGTTTTTCAATAAAAACAGTGTAAAAAATCCATGAAAAAGCAGCACCGAACATTAATAAATCACCTAATGGATTTAATTTTAAAACAAACTTCCCATTTAATACAATTATTGATACTCCTACAAAAGCTAATAATGTACCTAAGTATCTAATTTTATGTGAAAATGATTTGTTTAACAGGTCAGAAAAAAATAAATACATTATAGGAGTTGCTGAAATTATTAAGGAACCATTTGATGGTGTTGTAAATTGTAAAGCGGTATTTTCAAATAAAAAATATGCAGTAACTCCAAAAAAACCAGATAACATAACATACAATAATTCTTTTTTAGTATATTTTATTTCTTTTCTAACAAAAATCAATAATACTGCAGTAGCTAAAAAAAATCTCAAAAATGCAGCTGTCATAGGTGGAACATTTTGTACAATTATTTTGGTAGCAACAAAAGAAATTCCCCAAAAAATTACTGTAATAACCATATAAAATATTCCTAAAGTTTTTTTTGTCAAAATACCACCTCTAATATATAAACATAGAATCCCCAAATGAAAAGAATCTATATTTTTCTTTTACAGCAGTATTATATGCATGCATTATATAATCATAACCTCCAAATGCTGATACTAACATTAATAATGTTGATTTAGGTAAATGAAAATTAGTAATAAGAGCGTCTATTAATTTAAATTCATATGGGGGATATATAAATATATTAGTAGTTCCAATATATGAATTTTCTTCAGGTAAATTAGCTATTGTTTCTAAAGTTCTTACTACAGTTGTTCCTACACTAATTATTCTGCCCTTATTATTTTTATATTCTCTTATTTTTTTAACTGTTTCCTCAGGTACTTCATAATATTCTTCATGCATTTCATGATCTTCAATATTGTCAACTTTCACCGGTCTAAAAGTACCTAAACCAACATGAAGTGTAACTTCTGCAAATTCTATACCCTTGTTTTTTATTTTATCTAATAATTCTTTAGTAAAATGAAGTCCAGCTGTAGGAGCTGCTACAGCACCGTGAACTTTTGCATAAGTAGTTTGATATCTATCTTTAGGTCCATTATAATTTTTTATATATGGAGGTAGCGGCATATTACCAATTCTTTCAATTTCTTCCCAGACGTCATTTTTAGAAAAGAATTTTATAATTCTAGAGCCATCATCATTATGTTGTATTATTTTTGCAAATAAATTTTCTGAAAACTTTATTTCAGCACCTGTTTTGAGCTTTGATCCGGGTTTTACAAGTGCTTTCCAGGTATTTTCTTCATGAGTTTTTTCCAAAAGTAATACTTCAACATTTGCACCTGTAATTTTTTGTCCGTATAATCTTGCAGGTATTACTTTTGTATTATTAACAACTAATAAATCTCCAGGATATAAATAATCTATAATATCTCTAAAAATCTTGTGTTCTATACTTTTTTCTTTTCTATTTAATACCATTAGTTTTGATGAGTCTCTTGGTTCAACAGGTTTTTGAGCAATATATTCTTCAGGTAAATTATAATCAAAATCATCTACTTCATATAATGGTTTTCTCATTTTTTCCTCCTATGCATTTGCTCTAATGGTTAATATATCACCATCTTTTACAATTTCTTCTTTTCCAGCTAATCTCCATAATCCTGCTTTTTTAACTTCTTCTTCACTACCTAGTCTAATTAAATCATCATAATGCATAACTTCAGCTTTTACAAAACCTTTTTCTAAATCTGAATGAATTTTTCCTGCAGCTTTTTTCATAGTTATACCTTTGTTAATTGTCCATGCTCTAACTTCATCTTCTCCAACAGTAAAGAATGTTATTAAACCTAAGTGATCATATACAACTTTAGATAGCCTTTCAATACCTGATCTTTCAATACCTAATTCTTTCATAAACTCTTCTTTTTCATCATCTTCAAGTTCAATTAAATCAGCTTCTGTTTTTCCACATATTTCTATATATGCAAAATTTTCTTCTTTACAAGTATTAATCAATTCATCTTTTCCTGGGTACTCACTATTTAATAATTGTTCATCATCAATATTAACCACAGTTATGATTGGTTTTAAAGTAAATAAAGCTAAAGAACTAATTAATTTTTTATCTTCTTCATTTAATTCAATTTTTGATGCGAATTTTCCATCTTCTAATATAGGTTTAATTTCTTCAAGTATTTTTACTTGCCTTTCATCTTCTTTTGTTGGTTTTTTCTTTTTGTTTTGTTCAATTAATCTAGCTAATCTATTTTCAACAACTTCTAAATCTCTTATAATCATTTCAGTTTTTAAAGTATCTAATTGATCAACAGGTAATTCATTTCCTTCTGGAAGAGGTACAGAATCATTTTTGAATGCTCTTATTACTAATATTATTGCATCTACTGTTTGTATCATTTGTAATATTCTATTTTTTTCTTTTCTATCAGCTGAAGTATTATAACTAGGAATATCAATAAAATTCAATGTAGCGTGTACAGTCTTTTTTGGATTATACATGGCTGTTAACTTTTCAAGTCTTTCATCCATAACATTTGCTACTCTTTCTTCAGCATCTTGCTTATAACTACCATCATATGGTTTATTTGTTAAAAGAGAAAAAATTGTTGTTTTTCCAGTTAAAGGTAATCCTAAAATACCTATTTTCATTATATTGCCTCCTCTATATGTTTATATTTTTCACCAATAGCCTTAATCTTTATATCTCTTTTTGTCATGTCTTCATTATTGTAATATAATGTAATTTCTAAATATTCATCAGGAATATAATATTCTAACCTTTCTGGCCATTCAATTAAATAAATTCCATTTGGATCTTCAAATAATCCTACATATGGAATTTCTTCTGGATCTGTTAATCTGTATAAATCTGCATGATATATATGATTATCATATACTTTAACTAATGCAAATGTTGGTGAGGTTACTGATAATGAATTATCATTTAAAAGACTTCTAATAAACCCTTTAGTAAAGGTGGTTTTCCCAGTACCTAAATCACCATATAATAATATATTCATTCCAGGGAATGCACATTTTGATATATTTTTTGCTATTTCTAATAGCTTATGTTCGTTGATTTTATCCAGCCTTTTGATCTTAGAACGGCCTCCTTCCAAATATAATATTCTTTTTCTATCTTATCTGAATTTTTTGGCAATATGTTTATACCTGAAAAATGCAAATTTTTTATGTCATTAATAGAAATATTTTTTGAACCAATTGCGGCCATAAATGCAGCACCTAAAGCAGTGATTTCTTGGAATTCAGGAACAAAAATTTCTGCATTTATTAAATCACTTTGTATTTCCATTAATAATCTATTTTTTGTAGCGCCTCCATCAACATTCATTTTCTTTATTTTTGTCCAAACAGCTTCTTGCATAGAATCTATAACTTCTCTAACACTAAAAGCTACAGATTCTAAAGCAGCTCTAATTATGTTTTCTTTTTTAGTAGCTCTAGTTAATCCAATAATTAACCCTCTAGCATCTGAATCCCAATATGGAGAACCTAAACCGCTTAACGCAGGAACAATATATACTCCACCATTATCAATATCCTTTGAATGTTTTTCTAAATCTTCATATTCGTCTATCATTTTAATATCTTTTAACCATTTAAAGAATGCTCCTACAGTAAAAATACTTCCTTCTAATGAGTATATTGCATCATTATTTATTTTCCAACCAACGGAAGTTAATAATCCAGGATGAGGTCTAGGTGGTGTTGATCCAGAATTCATTAAAACAAATGCACCAGTTCCGTATGTACATTTTGCATCTCCTACTTCAAAAGCTCTTTGTCCAAAAAGTGCAGATTGTTGATCTCCTATCATGCCGTATATTTTAGGGCCAAATTTTGTTTCTATTCCATTTTCAATAGCAGTATTAACAATTTCTGGTAAGATTTCCTTTTTTATTCCAAATGTTTTTAATATATCATCATCCCAATCTAAAGTGTGAATATTCATTAGTTGGGTTCTTGAAGCATTAGAAACATCAGAAACATGTTTGCCTGATAATTTAAAAGCTAACCACGATTCAATTGTCCCAACTTTTAAATTTCCATTATCATATGCTTCTTTTACTTCATCAACATTTTCAATAAGCCATAAAATTTTGGAACCTGAAAAATAGGGATCTTTGACAAGACCTGTTTTTCTTCTAACATCTGTCCAAAAACTAACAGGAAATCTATTTAAAATGTTTGCCGTTCTTCTACATTGCCAAACAATAGCATTATATAAAGGTTTCCCCGTATTTTTATCCCAAGCAACAATAGTTTCTCTTTGATTGGTAATACCTATGCCTATAATATCAGTCCATGAAACATTATTTTTTTCTACAACCTCTATCATTGTTTCTTCAGTTTTTTTATACAACTCTTCAGCGTCTTGTTCAACCCAACCTGGCTGAGGATAATACATATTAATTTCTTTTTGTACAAAATCAATTAACTTAAAACTTTCATCAAATAATAATGTTCTAGTACTACTTGTCCCTTCATCAATTGCTAAATAATATTTCATTTTAATCCCCCCTGAGTCTTTATATATGTAAAAGTGATTAAATATATTATAACATAAAAGAAAAACAATTAATATATTTATATTTGACTTTTTTTATCGTATTTGATATAATACTACTAATTTAGTAGGAATTAATAATTAATATTGTGATATATTTCATTAGGAGGGAGAGAATATGTTTGATAGAGGAATTGGAGGAACTCCAATTATTACATTATCAAAAATAATAGAACCTGGAAGAATATTTTTAAAGTTAGAGAAAAATAATATAACTGGAAGTGTAAAAGATAGGGCAGCATATTTTATGATTAGAAAAGCAGAAATAGAAGGTAAATTAGGAGAAAACAATATTATTGTAGAACCTACAAGTGGAAATACGGGTATAGCATTAGCTGCTATAGGAAAGTATAAGGGTTATAGGGTTATATTAACAATGCCAGAAAGTATGAGTGTTGAGAGAAGAAAAATATTAGAAAAATATGGTGCTGAATTAATATTAACTCCAGCAGATAAAGGGATGAAAGGCTCCATTGAAAAAGCATTAGAAATATTAAATGAAAAAAATGCATATATGCCAAATCAATTCGAAAACCCAGCTAATGTATTAGCTCATGAATTAACAACAGGGCCAGAAATATTAAAACAAATGGATTATAATTTAGATATATTTGTGGCTGGCGTTGGAACAGGTGGAACAATTACTGGTGTAGGTAAAGTTCTAAAAAGGTTTTTCAATAAAAATGTAAGAATTATTGCAGTTGAACCAGAAAATTCTGCAGTTATTTCGGGAAATGCTCCAGGAAAACATAGAATACAAGGTATAGGAGCAGGGTTTATACCTAAAAATTTAGATGTTTCTATTTTAGATGAAGTAGTAACAGTAAAAGATGAAGAAGCATTAGAAATGGTTAATATATTAGCACAAAAAGAAGGCTTATTTGTAGGAATATCTTCAGCAGCTAATGTTGTTGCAGCAAAGAAACTAGCAGAAAAATATCCAGATAAGAAAATAGTTACAGTAGCTCCTGATTTTGGAGATAAATATTTGAGTATATTATAATCCCCATCTTAGAGATGGGGATTATAATATATAACTGTAAATATGTATGATATGATAAAAAATGAAAAAGAATATATATGAAATAAATTAATTTTTGAAATGTTTCCTGATAGCCTAAGCCCAATAATGTTGGCTAAAGATCCTAAAACAAAACCTGTGCCTCCTAAATTTACTCCTATACTGATAATATTCCAATTATCTGAAAAGCTTGAAATAAATATTGTCGCAGGTACATTACTTATTAATTGAGATAAAATAACGCTGGTAGAGAGTAGTGAAAAATCATTTTCTAGATTAATATGAGAAATTATATCTTTTACAATATTAATTTCAGAAATCATTCCAAAGTTAATAAAAAATAGAATAAAAGTAAAAATTAAATTCCAGTCAGCTTTTCTAATAACCTTATAATCAAAAAATATATAGTATAAGGAAAATAATATTAAAGCATATAAAGAAAAATTATTTTTAGTTGCAAATATAAATAAAATTAAGAATAAAAGAGATATATAAAAATTTCTATGTTCATAGTTTTCTTTTTCAAAATATATATCTATCTTTTCGTTTTTAATTAAAATAACTATAAAAACATATATTAATATAAATTGAAAAATAAATAATGGTAATAAATTTAAAATAAATGAACTAAATGTAATATTATATTTTTGCCAAATAAAAACATTTTGAGGATTTCCTATTGGTGTTAACTCAGATCCTACATTAACTGATATAATTTCTAAAAAAATAGTTTTTAAATAATCACCTTTTAAAACTTTTTTTAATTTTGTGGTGAAAGGTATTATAATAAACAGAGTTATATCATTTGTTAAAAACATCGAAAAAAATATCGAAATAAATATTAAAAACATTACTAAATTTCTTTTGTAATTTAATTTATTTACTAATATTTCAGATAGGACAAAAAAATAATTGCTTTCTTCCATAGCTTTTGTAATCATAATAAGACCACTTAAAAAAATAATAGTATTCCATTCAATATGTGAAATAATATTTTGAGGTTTTATGAATATATATAAACCAATAAATAACAAAATTAAAAAGAATAATATTTTTTCATTTTTTATAAATTCTTTTATAATAAAACCTCCTGTATTAATATTATATTCAGTATTTTATATAGTAAATGAAAAAAATATATTAATTAAATATGTCTAAATAATATAAAAGCAGCTACAAATTGTAGCTGCAATTTAAAATTAAATATGTATTGCCCAACCTTCAATACCTCTAAAGGCTTCCATAATACCTTCAGACAATGTGGGGTGTGCATGTATCATTTTTGCAATATCTTCTGGTAATAATTCAGTATTTTTTGCAAGTAATACTTCATGAATTAATTCAGTTGCTTCAGCACCTATAATATGTGCTCCAAGAATTTCATTTGTAAGTTTATCGGTTAATATTTTTACAAAGCCGTCAGATTTTTCTATTGCAACTGATTTTCCAACTCCCCTATATGGGAAAGAGAATTTATTATATTCTATTTTTAATTCTTTTAATTTCTCTTCTGTTAAACCGAAACTAGCAATTTGTGGTTCGGAATAAATAGCAGAAGGAATTTTATTTAAATCTATAAATTTTTCTGTTTCTAATCCTGCGATGTGTTCAACAACAATTTCTCCTTCTTTAGAAGCTACATGGGCTAATTGAGGAGTTTTAACAATATCTCCTATAGCATATATATTGTCAATATTTGTTGCATAATAATCTCCAACTTTTACAAATCCATTTTCTAATTCTATTCCAATCTTATCTAATCCAATATTTTCAGTATTTGGACTTCTTCCTACAGCTACTAATACTTTTTCTACTTTAATAATATCTTTTTCGTTTAATTCTAATTTAATTGAATTTTCTGTTTTTTCAAGTATTTTTGATTTAGTAGATTTATAAATTTTTATATTTCTCTTTTTATATACTTTTTCAAGAAATTCTGTAATTTCCAAATCTTCTGTTGGTAATATTCTATCCATAATTTCTATAATATGAACTTCTACACCAAAAGTATTCATAATATAACCGAATTCTATGCCTATAACTCCACTACCAATAATAGCTATTGACTTGGGTAACTTTTCCATCATTAATGCACCATTAGAACTTAATATTTGATTCTCATCAATGTCAAATCCAGGTATAGATTTTGGTTTAGAACCCGTTGCTAAAATTATATTTTTTGCAGTATATATCTTATCATTAACTTTAATTTCATTTTTACTTACCAATTCACCAAAACCTTCAATTAAATCAATTTTATTTTTCTTTAATAAGAATTGAACTCCTTTAGATAATTTATCAGCTGCTTTTCTAGATTTTTCAAATACTTTTTTGTAATCAAATTCACTTTTATCAACTTTTATGCCCATATTTTCTAATTCTTTTATACTAGAGAAAATTTCTGCCTGATGAATTAATGCTTTTGAAGGAATACAGCCTATATTCAAACAAACTCCACCTACTTTTTCTTTTTCGATAATAGCTGTTTTTAAACCAAGTTGAGATGCTCTAATTGCAGCAACATAACCGCCTGGACCTGAACCTAAAACAATTAAATCATAATTCATATATATCACCTCAAAGTATTGCTAAGATAGGATTTTCAAATGTATCTTTTAAGTCTTTCATAAATGCGGCAGCTAATGCACCATCAATAACCCTATGATCAGAGGATAATGTCATTTTTATTATAGGTTTAATTACTATTTCCCCATTTTCTACAACAGGAGTTTCTTTTATCATACCTACAGCTAAGATAGCTGATCCTGGAGGATTAATGATAGCGGTGAATTCATCTATTCCAAATGATCCTAAATTGCTTATAGTAAATGTAGCATTGGTGTATTCTTCAGGATCTAGTTTATTATTTTTTGCTTTGTCAATTAATATTTTTAATTCATCATCTATTTGTAAAATACCTTTTTTATCTGCATTTCTTACAATAGGTGTTATCAAACCATCTTCTTGTGCAACTGCTAATGCAATATCTACTCTACCAAATTCAATTATAGAATCATTGTTTAATGTAGCGTTAATTCTTCTATGCTTTTTCAAGGTATTAGCAACAATTTTTATAATAAACGCATTTAATGATAGGTTGTATTTCTTTTTTAACATTTTTCTGTTTTCTAATAAATTACTCATATCAACACTGACAGTTAAATAGAAATGAGGTGCTGTATATTTTGATTGAGATAATCTTTCACCAATAATTCTTCTCTTATCAGATAATGGAATAACAACATCTTCATCACTTGTTTCAACTTGTATAGGGGTATAATCTTTTTTAATATCTTTCACAGATTGTACAGGTTCGTAATTTTCTACATCTCTTTTTATTATTCTGCCACCAGGTCCTGTACCTTTTATTTTAGAAATATCTATATTTTTCATTAATGCAATTTTTCTAGCTAATGGTGAAATTTTTATTCTATCTAAATTTCCATTTTCTAATGTTTTAGAGGCAGTAGCATCTTTTAAAGAATTATCATTAATTTCTTCTTTTACAACAACGCTTTCATTAGTGGGTTCTTCTTTAATAGTATCTTCTAATAAATCGGAAATATCTTCGCCAGGTTCTCCGAAGATAGCAATTGGTTCTCCAACAGCAGCTTTTCCGCCTTCAGGAACTAATATTTTTAAAATTGTTCCTTCATCTGTAGCTTCATAATCCATTGTAGTTTTATCAGTTTCTACTTCACAAAGAACGTCTCCTTCCGTGAAAGAATCATTTTCCTTTTTATTCCATTTAATGATAGTACCTTTCTCCATTGTAGGAGATAATGCTATCATATATAATTTTTCAGCCATATTATCGTCCTCCTAAATATACATAACTTTTTTAACAGCTTTTATAATCTTGTCAACAGATGGTTGTGCAGCTAATTCTAACTTATGATTATAAGGCATAGGTACATCCTCTGAAGTAACTAATTCAACAGGTGCATCTAAATAATCAAATGCTTTGTATGAAATTAACCATCCCACATGTGATGCAACACTAACAAATGGCCATGATTCATCTACAATTACACATCTATTTGTTTTCTTTACAGAATTAAGTATTGTTTCTTCGTCTAAAGGTCTAATACTTCTTAAATCGACCACTTCTACATTAATACCTTCTTTTTCTAGAATTTCAGCACTTTCCATTACATATCTTAATGGTTTTGAATAACTAATAATAGTAATATCAGAACCTTCTTTTTTTACATCTGCTTTTCCTATGTCAATAATATATTCTTCTTCAGGGACTTCTCCTTCCCAAGAATACATTAATTCACTTTCTAAAAATATAACAGGATTATCATCTCTAATAGCAGCCTTTAATAAACCTTTTGCATCATATGGTGTTCCTGGGGCAACAACTTTTAATCCAGGTACATGTGCAAAAAATGTTTGTGTTGCTTGAGAGTGTTGAGAACTTAAAAATTCAGCAGGCCCATTAGGTCCTCTAAATACTATAGGAACCTTAAATTGCCCTCCAGACATATATCTCATTTTTGCAGCGTTATTTACAATTTGGTCAAATGCTTGTAGAGCAAAATTAAAAGTCATAAACTCAACTATTGGCCTCAATCCTGCCATAGCTGCACCAATACCAACACCTGCAAAACCATTTTCTGTAATAGGCGTATCAATAACTCTTTTTTCGCCATATTTATCGTATAGCCCTTGACTAACCTTATATGCACCATTATATTGTGCTACTTCTTCACCCATTAATATTACATTTTTATCTCTAGCCATCTCTTCATCCATAGCTTGTCTTAAAGCTTCTCTCATAGTTATAATTGACATATTCTCACTCCCTCTTAAACGTAAAGATCTGTATATAATTCATTAAGATCTGGTTCTGGACTTTCTTCTGCAAATTTAGCAGCATCCTTAGCGATTTTCTTACATCGTTTATCCATTTCTATATAATCATCTTCTGTAATAACGTTATGCTCTATTAGTAATTCTTTAAAGCTTACAATAGGATCTTTTTGTTTGTATAATTCTAATTCTTCTTTTGTTCTATATTTTCCGGGATCACTCATTGAATGCCCTTTAAATCTATATGTTTTTGCTTCAAGCAAATATGGAGTTCCACTCTTTGCCACTTCAATGGCTTCTTTTGTAGCATCATACACTTCTAAAACATCCATACCATTTACTTGTTTGCCTTTCATTGCATATGATTCAGCCATAATAGAAAAATCATCAATTGCAGATACTCTTCTAAAATCAGTACCCATACCATAATGATTATTCTCACATATATATACAACAGGTAAATTCCATATTTTTGCTAAATTTAAACTTTCGTGAAATGAACCTTGGTGAATTGCTCCATCACCAAAATAACATAATACAACACCATCTTCTTCATTATATTTTATTTTTAAACCTATTCCTGTTGCTACAGGTATTTGAGCTCCAACTATACCATTTCCACCAAAGAAATGTTTTTCATAATCAAAAAAGTGCATAGATCCTCCTTTTCCTTTTGAACATCCAGTTATTTTTCCATATAGTTCGGCCATTAATGAATTAGGATCTAATCCAGCGGCTAAAGCATGTCCGTGATCTCTATATGCTGCAGCAACATAATCTTTTGTCATATCTAAATTAGAAATAGAGCCTACTGCAACCGCTTCTTCACCAATATATAAGTGTAAAAAACCACCTATTTTTTTCAATCCATATGCTTGTGCAGCCTTTTCTTCAAATCTTCTTATTAATATCATTTTATATAATAATTCTTTAAGTAGATTAGAATCATAATTTTTAATATTTATCATACTTATTCCTCCCTAAAATTTATTCTTTCTTTAATACCTTTCATGGTATCGTAATATACTACTTCTTCTATAATTGTTTCTAATACAACAAATTCAGAATCATCTTCAAGTTTCCATATCGCGACTAAGTTAGAAGATAAATTTTCTAACACTTCTGATTTAAATAATGCGTCATCAATAATATTCACTTTTCCATATATATTTATTACTTCTGTAAGAGCTTTGTTTTGAATTAACCATTGAATTTTGTCATTAGTTTTTAAATCATTAACCTTAGGAAAATCTTCTAATGTTACAGCATAAGTGCATTCTTTGTTATATGGCATTAAGCATGGTGACATCCATCTCATTTCTGGATATCCTTCCTTGTTAATCCAAGCCAAAACACCTGTTTTAGTTTCAGATAAAAGATCCCCTAGTTTTTTCATAATATCATTTTTATTCATACTAAGCGCCTCCTAAACGTTTAAAGTTAATTTATTAAAATCAAATTTTATTTTATTTTCAAGTTTTTTCTCATCAATTGAAACAATATAACCATTTTCTATTTGATAATTATTATCACCAATTTGAATGGAAAATTTTGGTGTCCTACCATATATCCATTCCCAAGATTTATGTTTTTCAATTAAATCATTATCTTTAAAATAGCAAGTGTTTAATTTTTGAGTTTTTAATTTTAGTCTTTTAGAAAAGATATTAAATATATAATTAATAATAATTTCTTCATTAATGAAATTATTAATTTCTTTTATATTAATAATTTCTGATGGTTTTGAAATAGTTGCATGAGTATTGAATGCAGGATTTATTTTTAATATTTCTTTTATTTTATTAATATTAGAATCAATTAGCAATGTTCCGTGATGTAAAAAGTTATTTTTTTTAATGCAAAATGCACTTCCGGAAAATTTATAATCCTTATGCATTAAATCGTTTTTATAATTTCTATAGCTTTCTATTCCTAAATTATTTAAGGCTTTTAATACAATATCAAAAATATCATCGCTATTTAAATAATTTTTTGGAGCAATAACAGAATAGTTTAAATTACCCAAATCATGGTATACTGCACCACCTCCAGAAATTCTTCTTGCTACATTAAAAATATATTCAGAATCGAAATTAATTTCTCTCCAAGGATTCTGATGTTTTCCAATAACTACAGCATCTTTAGCTTTCCAAAAAAATAAATATATATCCCTTATATCTTTATTTAAAAGATATTCTTCTATTGCTAGATTTATATATATATTTGTGTTTTTGCTTATAATTAAGTTTAATTTCATAATTATTCCTTCTTTGTAATTGTTTTAATTCTATTCATTTAAATTCTACCATTTTTATCGGAATTAAAGATTGCTTATTTGTTACATATTAAAAATAATATTGTTAATTAAATAATCTAAATATAACTATTATTTATCTTGATATTAAAAAAAATAAACATATGATATAATTACATAAGAATTATGGAAAATATATTGGAGGAATATTATGAAACCAATATTATGTTCAGGTGAAATACTAATAGATTTTATATCTAATGAAAAAGGGAAAAATTTAAAGAATACAGAGCTTTTTAGTAAAAAAGCTGGAGGATCGCCATTAAATGTAGCAGTCACAATTAGTAGATTGGGATTAAATGTTTCATTTTTGGGGAGTTTGGGTAAGGATCAATTTTCTGACTATTTATATGAAATATTAAAAAAAGAAAATATTAACACTGATAATATAATTATACAACAAAATTGTAAAACTTCAATAGCATATGTTGCAAGAGATAAATTTGGTAATCCAGATTTTTTATTTTTTAGGGATAATCCAGCTGATGTTAATGTGAAATATGAAGAATATAATATAAATCCAGAAGATTATTCACTATTACATATAGGTTCTATATCTCTAATATATGAACCAGCAAGAAGTTCATATATGAAATTTATGGAATATTTTTTAGAAAAAAATATTCCTGTATCTTATGACCCGAATGTAAGACCATCTATAATACATAATAAGGAAAAATTTATACAAGATTTTTTATATATTTCATCAAAAGTTGATATTGTAAAAATGAGTGATAAGGATTTGGAATATATTTTTTCAAATACTAACATAGAAAAAATAATAGAAAAAATACCATTAAAAAAAGGTGCTATGTTACTTATAACATTAGGAGAAAAGGGTTGTATTGCAAAATATAATGATATAGAAATGATTATTCCTGGATATAATGTTTCGCCTGTAGATGCAACAGGTTGTGGAGATGCATTTACAGGAGCAATTATTTATAATTATATAAAAGGTGAAAGAGATATATTTAAATTAGGAAAATTTGCTAATGCTGTTGCAGCAAAGGTAATAACAAAATTAGGTGGTGTTGATTCTATTCCTTATTATGATGAAGTAGTTGAGTTTATAAGGGATAAAAATTCTTATTTATAATTTTTATTAATTTTATTTCAATAGTTTAAATTCGTATTATTTTTATTATCGTGCATATACTTTGGCCATGAAGTATCTGCTAATATAATACTTATTGCATATAATTTATTAGTAAAACCACCGCCTATATACAAAACCCCATTTTTTATAGCTCCACTTGAATAAAATAATTTATCTCCTGCATAGTAATCTCATAGTTTTTATCCGTTTTCGTTAATGGCATAAATATAATTATCAATACTACTAAAGTATATAACTTCATCATTTCTAATAACATGTGTAGAAAAAATCCAAATATTTTCTCCATTTTTTATAGAATACAAATATCCTAAATCTCTTACGAATATACTTTCTTTGCCTAACAATAATTTTATAATATGCCCTTAAATTTAATAATTTTCCGATAAAAATATAGTCTAAATTAGCTAATTCGCTATATTCTCCAGTTTTCTTATCATTTTCTACGATTCTCAATAGTTTTAATGTCTTCTCTTTGATTATTAATTCTATATTAGTTTATCAACTACAATAATGTTTTCTTTCCGGAAAGGTAAGATTACGCTATTTTGTTATATGCAGGATTGTTTTCAAAACTATATATTCCTATTTTCACAGTATTTGGAAATGAAATAGAAGATAAAAAATCATAAGAAAAATTATTAAATTGCAACCTCTAAATTTAATGTATATATAAAAAAGTTAACCTTATATAATTATATCACCTTAAAAACATATTTTTATATATTTATATTTGTCTTTAATTAAAATTTGTTAATATATAAAGAGTAATTTTATTTTTTATATTATTTTTGATATAATATAGTATCTAATAAAAAGTAAATAAAATATTATCTTATTATAGGGAACATTGGTGAAAGTCCAAGGCTGCCCAGCAACCGTAACCAGGGACGAAATTCACTTAATGCCACTGGGAAACTGGGAAGGCGTGAAAAGTAGGGTGATCTGGAAGCCGGGATACCTATATAAGATATATTTATTCCACGAAAGCTAAGGGCTTTTTGTGGAAAATTTGTTTTAGATTTAAGGAGGTAAAATATGAAAATTTTTAGTTCATGGAGTGGAGGTAAGGATTCTACTTTAGCATTATATTATGGGATAAAAAAATATAAGAAAATTGATTATATTTTTACAATGTTATCAGAAGATTGTATTCATTCTAGAGCACATGGGTTAAATATAAATATTTTGAAAAGACAATCTAAGAGTTTAAATATAAAATTAATAACTAAATGTAGTACATGGGGTGATTATGAAAAAAATTTTTTAGATTTTTTAGAAGAATATGTGAGAGAGGGTATAGGGATTTTTGGAGATATAGATCTTCAGGAGCATTTAGATTGGGTGAATAATGTATGTAGTAAAAAAAATGTTGTTGCATATGAACCATTATGGCAAAGAGAGAGAGAAGATATAGTTTTGGAATTTTTAAATTTAGGATTTAAAGCAAAAATTATTGCTATAAAAAAAGGTATAGGTATAGAAAATTATTTAGGTAAAGATTTATCTTTTGATCTTGTTGAAGAATTTAAAAAAATAGGAATAGATGCTTGTGGTGAAAATGGTGAATTTCATACATTTGTATATGATGGACCTATATTTAATGAAGAAATAAAATTTAGTATTAAATCTACTGTAGAAAAAAATAATACACTAGTTTTAGAATTAATATAAAAATTATAACGGAAGATACTGAGGAGTGGTATTTTGAAAATAATGATTCAAGGTACTTCATCGGATTGTGGAAAAACTACTTTTGTTACTGCATTATGTAGAATATTTAAAGAAGATGGAATAAATGTATCTCCATTTAAAGCTCAAAATATTTCTTTAAATTCATATGTTGATATTAATGGAAATGAATTTGCGTGGTCTCAATATATTCAAGCTATAGCTTCAAAAACAGAACCTAATGTATATATGAATCCTATTCTTTTGAAGCCGCAAGGTAATGGTATGGTTCAATTAATAGTTTTGGGGAAAATATATAAGACAATACATTTTAGCGAATATGAAAATTATAAAAAAGAAATGAAAAAGGTGATAATAGATTCATTTAATTATTTAAGTAATAAATTTGATGCGATTATTATAGAAGGAGCTGGAAGTCCGGCTGAAATAAATATAAAAGATAAAGATATCTCCAATATGTGGGTAGCAAAAAATGTTAATTCAAATGTTTTATTGGTTAGTGATATAGATAGAGGAGGAGCTTTTGCTTCATTGTATGGAACATATTATTTAATGGAAGATGAAAAGGATTACATCAAAGGGTTTATTATAAATAAATTTAGGGGTGAAAAGAAGCTTTTAAATTCTGGTTTATTAAAATTAGAAAAATTAACAGGTATTCCAACTTTAGGAGTTATACCTTGGATAGATATAAAATATGGAGACGAAGATGGAGCTTCGTTGAAAAATAAAAAAATAAAGAAATCAAAAATAAATATTTACGTAATAAAAATTCCCAGCATTTCTAATTTTACGGATTTTGCACCTTTTAATTATGATGAAAATGTGAATTTAGAGTATATTGAGGATATTAATAAAATTGATGAAGCAGATATGATAATAATTCCTGGTAGTAAAAATACTATAAGAGATTTAAGATGGATGAAAGAAAAAGGTTTCTTTGAAAGAATAAAATGTTTTAAAGGTATAGTTTTTGGAATATGTGGAGGATTTCAAATTATGGGAAAGGAGATAATTGATGTATATGGCTTAGAGATTGGTGAATATCAAAAGGAAAAAGGTTTTGGATTTTTTAATTTTACAACTAGAATGTTAGATAAAAAAATAACAAAACAATTTAGAGGTAAATATAAAGGAATTGAAATATATGGTTACGAAATTCATATTGGCGAAAGTAATATAAATACTCCCGTTTTAAATATTGATAATAAATATATAGGAACATATATACATGGAATTTTTAATTCAGGTGAATTTAGAAAATATATATTAAATTTAATATTAAAAAATAAAAATATGAATATAATAAATGATATTAAAGACTATGAAGAATTTCAAGAAAAAGAAATTATCAAATTATCAAATATAGTAAGGGAGAATATTGAATTAAAAAAAATATATAAAATAGCAGGAGGGAATTAAAAATAATAATTTTTTCTATATTGTTAGATTTAATATTTGAAGAACCGCCAGAGAAAATACATCCTGTTGCATTTATGGGGATTATAGGAAAGAGATTATATAAAAAATATAGCAATAATCTAAAGTATTTTATTGTTGGTATGATGTCGTTAATATTAGAAATTGCCTTTTGGGGCATATTAATATACTTTATTCAAAAGGTAAATATAATAATTATAAAAAATATAATTTTAATTTATATTTTGAAAACTACTTTTTCTATAAAAAGTTTATATAGACATGTTGAAAGATGTAAAACTAATGACTTGAATGAACTAAAAAGAAATGTTTCATATATAGTGAGTAGAAATACAAATGATTTAGATAAAAATCATTTGTATTCAGCAGCTATTGAAAGTTTATCAGAAAATATAAATGATAGTATAACAGCACCTCTTTTTTATTATTTGCTATTTGGTATATACGGTTCAATTATATATAGAGTAGTAAATACTTATGATGCGTTATTTGGGTATAGAAATGCAAAATATGAATGGTATGGAAAATTTTGTGCGAGATTAGATGATGTTTTAAATTATATACCAGCTAGAATAACTGCATTAATAATATCTTTTTTTAATTTGAAAGGTGCATTTAATTATATAAAAAAGTATGGTAGGATAAAAGTTAATTCAACATATCCAATGAGTGCTTTTGCTGGTGTATTGGGGTTAGGATTTGAAAAAGAAGGTGTATATAAATTTTCAGGAAAGCTTCCAGAAATAGAAGATTTGAATAGAGCATTAAAATTATATAAAAAAGTAGTCTTTTTAATATTAACGTTTGTAATTTTAGGAGAGATAATATGAATCATGGAGGGATAAAAGATAAAAATATTATTGACTTTTCAATATCTGTATCGCCCCTAATTCCAAATTGGATAGATAAAGTTTTTGAGGATAGTAAAGATAATTTAAATAAATATACATATGTAGAATGGATAGAAGAAGATTTTAAAAAAATTTTTGGAAAAAATTCTGTAATATTATCTGGAGCAACAGAATCTTTTCATATAATAGGTCATGTAATAATGAAAGATTCAATTGTTATAATACCTACACCAAATTATACAGAATATGAAAGGATAGCTAAATTTAATAATAATGAAATTGTCAAAGTAGATTCGCTAAAATTTGGTGGATATACAGAAGAATTTTATGACTATTTATTAAAATATATTATAAAAATTAGGGAAAAAACTAATAAAAAAATAATTTTTATTACAGGTAATCCTAATAATCCAACAGGTCAATTTGTCAGGTTAGCTGAATTTACTAAAAAATTATTAGAGTATGATATTTTAATAATATATGATGAAGCATTTATAGATTTTTCTGAAGATAATCCAGAAATAATAGATGAGACAATACAAATAAGAACATTTACAAAATCCTTCGGAATTCCCGGTATTAGAGTTGGATATGTAATTTCGAGTAAATATACAGAAGAATTTTTAAAATATAGACAACCTTGGAATATAGGGGTATTGGGATATTCCTTTTTAGAAAACCTTTTAAAAAATGATTTTTTAAATGATTTAAAAAAAATGAGGATTTATATAAAAAAAGAAATAAATAAGTTTAAAGAATATATGAGTTATTGTACACAAACTAATTATTTTACTATAAAAACAGATCCAAAAAAATTTTTAGAAAAAAGCAAAAAATATGGAATATATGTTAGAGATACTTCGGATATGGGATTAAATAATCACGTGAGAATTGGAATAAAAAACAATAAAGATAATGAATTTTTATTAAATTTTTTAAGAAAGGAGTTAAAAAAATGAGTTTGATATTATTATATACTGGAAATGGAAAGGGTAAAACCACTGCATCATTAGGATTAGTTGTTAGAGCTGTTGGTCATGGAAAAAGTGTATCAATTATTCAGTTTTTAAAGGGAAATCCGAAATATGGGGAAATAAAGGGTTTATCTTATTTACCAGGAGTTGAAATTATTCAATCTGGTAGTCCTAATCATGTAAAGAAAAATAAAATTACTAATGATGATATTAAATTAGCTAAAAAAGGTCTAGAATTAGCTTTAGAAAAAATAAGTAGCGGTAAATATGATTTAGTAATTTTAGATGAAATAAATGTAGCAATTTACTATGATGTATTAAAGTTACAAGATGTATTAAATATATTAGAAAAAAAGCATGAAAAAACAACGATAATATTAACAGGTAGATATGCCCCAAAAGAGTTTTATGAAATTGCTGATATGGTAAGTGAAGTTAAAGAGATAAAACATCATTTTCAAAAAGGAATAATAGCACAGGAAGGGATAGAATATTAAAAAACTAGCGATTGAATTCAATCGCTAGTTTTAATTAATATCAGTTGATATTATTAACTTGCAGTTTTACTTTGAATTTTTTCTGATTCTTCAAAAATCTTTCTTATTTCATCTATTCTTCTCTTTAAAAGTAAATTTCCGCTTGTCAATTCTTTTTCAACTTTTTTAATAGATTGGCTAATTGTTGAATGATTTTTCCCTACAAATTCAGAAATATCTTTTACTTTCATTTTACCATAATTTTTAAGCATAAAAGATAATATCTGTCGAGCTTCTGATATTTCCTTTTTTCTAGTAGGGCTAAATAATTGTTCTCTTGTTAAATTATATTCTTTAATAACTGCTTCTAAAATCAAGTTTTTCTTTAAAACTCTTAAGGTTTCTTTGGTTTGAGGAATATTTTTCTTATGAGATTTTAAAGAACTATATAATTTTTTGACGGTATCAATATTAACTTTTTCTCCTGTAACCTTACTATGGAAAAAAAGATTTAATATTAATCCTCTAAGTCTTCTAAGATTGTTGTCAATATTTTCAACTAAATAACTCACCACATCATCTGATAAGTATAATGAACTCATTTCAGCCATTTTTTTAGCAATTTTTAATTTGGTTTGTTTATCAGGTTCATCAACATTAACAACTAATCCCATTTCAAATCTACTAATTAATCTTGGATGAAAAGTAGCTAATTCTTCAGGAGTTCTATCAGAACATATAATAATTTGTTTTCCAAGATTAAATAAAGTATTAAATGTATGGAATAATTCTCCTTGAGCCATATCTTTTCCAATCAAAAATTGAACATCATCAATTAATAATATATCTATCTTTTTTCTATATCGCTCTCTAAAATCATCCATTTTTTCTTCACGCAATGATTTCATAAGGTCATTCATAAATTCTTCAGCTGTTACATACATAACCTTTAAATCTGGCGAAGACTCCATTAAATGATTTCCAATTGCATGAAGTAAATGTGTTTTTCCTAAAGCAACATCTCCATATATGAATAAAGGATTGTATTTTCCTGGGTTATTTGCCACCTCTAAAGCAGAATAATATGCGACTCTATTCGCCTCTCCAATAACAAAACTATTAAACGTATATTCAGGATTAAAATCCGATAACTTAAGAGGTCTTTCCTTAATCAATGGTCCCGCTTTTTTCTTTGTAGATTGATCAGCGGGTATAAAAGTAAATTCTGCAGTAACTTTCCTTGAAAGAATATCTGATAAAGTATTAGAAACCAATGAGCCGTATTTTCTAGCAATAAAATCTTTTACAAAGAGATTTCCAATTCCTATAACTACAGTTTTTTCCTGAATATCTAAAACTTGGGCAGAGGTAAACCATTGTTCCCAGGTGTTATGATTTATTTTTGACTTCAGTTGTTCTAATAATTCTTCGTTTGTCACACCAATTACCCCCTGACCAAAAAATAAAAAGAATGTTTAGCATTATATAGAATATCAGATTTAACATTTTTAATCAAGAAAAAATTTTATGAACTTTGTTGAGATTTAAAACTTAGTGAAAATAGTAATTATCTAATTTGAATGCAGTTAAATAAAAGTTTTTAGCATAATCCTATTTTTAACAATTTTAATATTATTTTACTTTCATTAAGAAAGATGTCTATTGAATAAGCATTATTTCTCATTTGTGTAAATATATTAAAAAAATAAAAATTAACAAAATTAAAGAAAATTTTTAACAAATAAATTAATAATTTCTTCTAAAAATTGAGAATCTTCTACTGTAAATGGCTCTAATTTATGACTGTCTATATCTAGCTCTCCGAAGACATTTCCGTTATTATCTATAATCGGGACAACAATTTCTGATTTAGTTTTATCACTACATGAGAGATAGTTTGATGCTTTACTTACATCCTGAACAACAAAAGTATTTTTAGTTGCTGCAGCTTGTCCACAAATACCACTACCAAAAGGAATTTTTACATGTTCAGTAGGTTCTCCTAAATATGGTCCTAGATTTAACATATTTTTATCATTTTCATCGGTTAAATAAAAACCTACCCAATTGTAATAATCTACATTGTTATACAATATTTCTACAATTTTTTTCATAACTTTATTAATATCATTATTATCATATATATATTTTTCTATTTGTGATAATAATTTGGCGAATAAAGCTTTCTTCTCATTTACAGGATTATTATTAATAAAATCTAATATAGCATTATCTACAGTTTCTTTAATATCTTTTTTTGTTAAAAAGTGGTAAAAAGAGTCCACTAGTATAACTGTTCCATAATATGTTTCTATATAATAATGTGAATTTAACCCAAGTAATCCCATTATATACACTACATAATCTCCTCTTTCTAATTTGTATGTTTGTGCGTTACGAGATAAATTCATAACAATTTCTTTTTTAATTTCTAAAAAGTTATTTTCCCAATCTTGTTTAAACATATCAAAATCTTTTCTTGAAATTTCATTTAATCTATTTTTAATTTTTTCCTCATTTAAATTTTCTTTCTTTTCATATTCACTTAATATTTTTGGCCTGTTTTGTTTATACTCTTGCCAACCTTCAAACCAAAAAATTTTATCTTTATTTAAAATTTTTAAAAATTCTGGAGTTAAATCTTGTAAAATGCTTCTCATAATATCCCTCCTCTAAAATAATTTATAATCTATTTTACCATTTATATCTTACAATTTTTTTTAAATTGATTTGATAAATAATGTTAAAAATAGTATAATAGAATTGTTTAAAAAATAACAAATTGTGGGGGGGTAAAATGTCTTTAGCAAAAAAAATACATGACAAAGCATTAGAAAACATTACAGATGATATATTTATTGAGGATTTTGTTATAGGTATTGGAGAAACTGCTGTTAAACTAAGTGATGGAAGAACAGGATTTGTAGCTACTAATAAAGAAGATACTTTAGGTAAATGCGAAGAATTCTATAAATGTATGGGGTTAGATGGGAAACCGGAAAGTAAAGCGGAAGTAGGAATGAAAGTAAAAGATTTATTAGAAGTTGGATTATATTCTGGTGATCCATTATTAAGATCAGTAACTTATGCAGCAGTGAATGCAATATTTAACAAAAATCCAGAAAGATTTATAGATGGTGATACTTTAGAATTAATGGATTTTAATAAAAAGGATATAGTAGGTATTGTTGGAGAAATTACTCCTTTTGTAGAAAAGTTAAGACATAAAGTGTGGGATGTATTGATTTTTGACAGACAAAGGAGACACGATCAAATATTACCAGATTGGGCAATTATAGAAATGTTACCAAAATGTACAGCAGTGATAATTACTGGTACATCATTGGTAAATGGAACAATTGACTACATTTTAAATTATGTAAATACTGATAGAGTAGCTATTTCAGGTCCATCTACAATAATGGTTGAAGATGTATATCCTGTAAAAATATTATCCGGTTCATATATTGAAGATTCTGAAAAACTTTTTGATTTAATAAAAAAAGGTGCAGGAACCAGAACATTATTTAAATCTGGCGCTGCACGCAAGGTTAATTTAGTATTTTAATTAACATATTTTTCTAATTCATATAATTTATAAATAGTGTCGATATGTTCAAATTTATTGAATGTTCTTTTAATTAATATTGATTTAATTCCAAAACTATTTCCACCTATAACATCAACAAAATAATTATCGCCTACAAAAATAACTTCTTCTTTTTTTAGGCGCATTTTATTTAAAGTATATTCAAATATTTTTGGATCTGGTTTATATAATTTAGTAGAGAATGAGGTAATTAATATATCATATGGAAATGGTTTTTTTTCTAAAGAAGGTATTACAAAATCGTCATCAGCATTTGATAAAATGGCTATTTTTAGTCCTTTTTCTTTTAAAATATTTAAATAATTAACATCATCATATGGGTTTAATTCTATAAACGTTTTATACATTTCATCAATATACCAATTTGTTGAATGTTCTAATCCTAAAAACTCTTTTAACTCATTAAACATTAAATTATAATATTCTCTTTCTGGTTTAAATGGTTTTAAATGGTAATCCTTAAAATATTTATTATACGTATTTCTTATTTTTAATTCCAATAATTTTGCAGGATATTTAGTTTCTTTTGAAATAAGTTTTGCTATAGGTAAAAATAAATGGTTTGCATTAATTAAAGTGCCATATAGATCAAATATTACACCTTTTATCATTCTCTCACTCCTTTTACATTTTAGTATCTATTATACCATAATCAATTATCTAAAATTTTACTAAATTATTATATTAATAGAATTAAAAGTATGCTATAATAAAAAAGAAATTTTACTTGGGGAGGGAGTAACAATGGTAGATAGACAAGAGTTTTTAAGTAATTTAATAACAAAGACCGGTTCAAAAATAGTTATGTTGGTAATGGATGGTATTGGAGATACAGTTGTAAATGGGAAAACACCATTACAAGCAGCGAAAACACCTAACTTAGATAAAATAGCAACTGAATCTGATTTAGGACAAACAATACCGGTATTACCTGGAATAACTCCTGGATCTGGGCCAGGACATTTGGGGATATTTGGATATGATCCAATAAAATACCAAATCGGAAGAGGGATTTTAGAAGCTTTAGGAATAGATGTTGAAGTAGGAGAAAAAGATGTTGTAGCGAGAGGAAATTTTGCAACAATTGATGGCGATATTGTTGTTGATAGAAGAGCGGGAAGACCAAAAACTGAAGAATCATCAAGAGTTGTAGATAAATTAAAAGAAAATATTAAAGAAATTGATGGTGTAAAAGTTCAATTTTATGCAGGAAAAGAACATAGATTTGTTGTTAAATTAACAGGTGAAGGTTTAGATGATAGAATTGAAGATGCTGATCCACAAAAAGAAGGATTGCCAATTAAATGGGCACATGCTACACATCCGGAAGCAGAAAAAACAGCAGAAATATTCACAAAATTAATGAAACAAATTAAAGAGGTTTTAAAGGATGAACCAAAAATAAACTTCGCATTAATTAGAGGATTTTCAAAATATCCAAATATTCCTCAATTCCCTGAAGTATATAAAATGAGAGCAGCTGCTATAGCAGTATATCCTATGTACAAAGGTTTGGCAAGATTAGTTGGTATGGATATTTTAGATGTTGATGGTGAAACTCCTGCTGATGAATTTGAAACATTAAAGAAACATTGGGATGAATATGATTTCTTCTATGTTCATATTAAAAAAACAGATTCATATGGTGAAGATGGGAATTTTGATGCAAAAGTTCATGTGATTGAAATGGTAGATGAAGCTTTACCTAAATTACTAGAATTAAATCCTGATGTATTAGTAGTTACAGGAGATCATTCTACACCTGTTGCCATGAGCGGTCATAGTTGGCATCCAGTTCCATTTATGATTAAATCTCCATATACAAGAGCTGGGTTATCAAAAGCATTTGATGAATTTGAAGCTGCAAGAGGTTCAATGGGAACTATTCACGCTGTTGATTTAATGGGGTTATTATTAGGAAATGCAAAAAAATTAGATAAATTTGGAGCATAATGCCGTTTTTTGTAAATTTATTTTTTAGCTCAATATTATTAATATTGATAATAAAAGGAATAAATATAACTACAGCCATGATTCTTATGGCTGTAGTCTTTTTTAGTTTTAATTATTCATTTAAAACCCGTTTTTTTATGATTATTATATTATTATTAGTATTTTTAAGAACAATTTCAATTATCAGTATTCCAGAAAATATAGAAGTAGGAATTTTAGGAAAAATAATAGATAAAAATGATAATTTTTATGTTGTCAAAACAGATAAAGTTTATATAAATGAACAATGGGAAAAATTAAATGAGAAAATATATTTTTCATATAATAAATTTTCTACAGATAAATACGAAATTGGCAATAAGATTTATATTGTTGGAATTAAAAACAATGATAATTTCAATATAGAATATATGGCTAATTCAGCAAAAGAATCTATTTACTCATTTAGGGGAGTTATAAAAGATAGATTATATAATAATTTTCCATATGAAAATAAAAATATAATATTTTCTGTAGTTTTTGGAGGACTTAGAGGTAAAGATGCTGAAATATTTAAAAATTCTGGATTACTACATTTATTTGCGGTATCTGGATTTCATGTATATTTAATTTATTCTATATTATATATTTTATATTCTAAAACATTAATTCCAATAAATTTTAGAAGAGTATTAACAATTATTTTTTTGTTAATATATCTATCAGCTACTGGATTTTCTGATTCTGCAGTTAGAGCATCTTTTGTTTTGATATTAATAGAGTTTAATAAAATTTTTGGATTAAATATAGACTCGAAAAATATATTAGGACTTGTAGGTGTAATAAATTTATTGTATAATCCAATTGTTGTTTTTTCAGTAGGATTTTTAATGAGTTATTCTGCTGCACTTTCAATATTGATTTTAATCGAAAAAACAAAAAATTCTTTTTTAATAGCTATTTCTGCTTTTTTAGCCATTCTTCCATGGAGTATAATATTTTTCAATGGATTTTCTGTCTTAGGGGTTTTCCTAAGTATTGCATTTGTTCCAATTATTTACTCATTAATATTTTTTTCATTCATTTATACAATTATACCTTTGCCTGAAATTATAAATATAATTGTAAATAATTATATAGAGATTATAAAGTATATTTTAAAATATATAAATCATTATATAATGTATATAAATTTAGATGGGGATTTAGTTTTTGTATTTTATGTAATATCAGTTATTGTATTATTTTTATTTCATATAATATTTAAATTGAAATATAAGGAGGAATATTAATGTCAGGAAAATTCATTTTAATTGTTGGACCAATGTACTCAGGTAAAACATCTGAATTAATTTCTTTTGTAGAAATTTACACATTAGGTAGGAAAAAGATAAAAGTATTCAAACCAATAATTGATGATAGATATGCATCTAATTATATAGTTTCGCATACAGGAACAAAAATTGAAGCAATTCCTATTAATGAATCTAAAGAAATGTATAATTTTTTAGATTATGATGAAAAAGCAGTTTTTGTAGATGAAGTGCAATTTTTTGACAAAGAATTAAAAAATGTAATTTTGGACTTAATTAAAAAAGGAATAAATGTGTATTGTTCAGGACTTGATTTAACATATAAAAATAATCCTTTTGAAACTACAATATTATTATCTGCATATGCTGATGAAATTATTAAAAAGAAGGCTGTTTGCCATGAATGTGGTGAATATAGCGGTACAATTTCTTATAAAATTGTAGGAAATGGTTCGGAAATTGATGTTGGTGGATTTGATAAATATATAGCAGTATGTAGAGATTGTTATGAAGAATTAAATAATGAAAAGAAAAAATCATAATAAATATAATAAAATATTATACATAAAATATTATATAAAAATTTTTATATTTTTCACTTGACTAAATACAAAAGTTATGATAAAATAAATTGGAAATATGGAGAGGTGGCCGAGCGGTCTAAGGCGCACGCCTGGAGAGCGTGTGACGGGCAAAACCCGTCCGTGGGTTCAAATCCCACCCTCTCCGCCATAAGAGCAGGATATCCTGCTCTTTTTTTATTATTATACAAATATAAAGTGATAAATTAAAAAATATAACTAATAACTTTGTAATGTATTTGTAAATTTTAATTAATATTTGTTTGATAAACTACATCAAAAGTTAATAATTATTGAACAAACGGAGGCGCAACCGAGATGAGTAATCTACCTATCGCTAGGGTAGGCTTGGGGTAGGTGAAAGGCGAGGTTGCCGAAGGATGTAAGATTTACCCATCTTACATACCTGGTTGTATAGGGAATACCTATGCGACTGTCGCATGAAAACATGCGGAGAGCCGTTTGGAATAATGTCTTATGTATATTATTTCAATTGGCTTTCTAGTGAAAGCCAATTTTATTTTTTTAGGAGGGATAAAATGAAAATAGGTATTGTAGGAGCTACTGGAGAAGTAGGAAGAACAATGATAAGAGTTTTAGAAGAAAAAAATCTAGAAATAAATGAATTAAAACTTTTTGCAAGCAAAAAATCTGAAGGAAAAAAAATGAAATTTAAAGATAAATATTATTTTGTTGAAGAATTAACTGAAGAAAAAATGGAAGAAAAATATGATTATATATTGTTTTCTGCTGGAAGTGAAATATCAAAGAAATATGCTCAAATAGCAAATGAAAGTGGAAATGTTGTAATTGATAATTCATCGGCATTTAGAATGGAAAAAAATATTCCTTTAGTAGTTCCAGAAATTAATGGAAAAATTTTAAAAGGATATAAAGGAATTATTGCTAATCCTAATTGTTCAACCATTCAAATGGTATTGGCTTTAAGAGATATTGAAAAAAAATTAGGAATATCAGAAATATTTGTAAGTACTTATCAAGCTGTATCTGGAGCTGGTAACAAAGGAATAAAAGAGTTATTAGATCAACAAAATGGAATAAATAATATATATCATTTTCCAGAAATAATTAATAATAATGTTATACCTGTAATTGGCCAAGTTTTAAAAAATGGGTTTACAGAAGAAGAAATGAAAATGGTAAATGAAACTAGGAAGATATTTAATGATTATAAAATAAAAGTTTATCCAACAGCTGTAAGGGTACCTGTGTTATATGGTCATTCAGAAAGTATAATTTTTAGAACAAAAAAAGAAGCAGATATTAAAAAAATAAGAGAATTATTATCATCTGTAGAGAATGTTGTATATACAGATAATTTGATAACACCTCTTAATGTTGCTGATACAGATATAACATATGTTTCAAGACTTAGGCAAATGGATGAAAAGACTTTTTTGATATGGGTTGTGGCTGATAATGTTAGGGTAGGAGCTGCAACTAATGCTGTAAGAATATTGCTAAAACATTATGAATTAAGGTGATAAGATGAAAAAATTTCCTTTTGAAAAAGAGATTATTAGATTATTAGATAATACACCATTTTATATATATGATGAAAAAGGAATATTAAAATCATTAAAAAAATTACAAAGTGCATTTTTTTGGTGTGATTTTAAAGAGTATTTTGCTGTGAAAGCAACGCCTACTCCATATATTTTAAAAATTTTAGGAAAAAATAATTGTGGAATGGATTGTAGTTCATTAGTTGAATTATATTTATCTGAAATGGTAAATATTATTGGAGAAAATATTTTATTTACTTCAAATAATACACCTTTAAAAGAGTATAAAAAAGCATATGATTTAGGTGCGATAATAAATTTTGATGATATTGGACATATAAATAAATTTGTCAAAAAAATTGGTATTCCAAAAATCGCGTCTATTAGATATATTCCTAAAGAATCATATGGTACTGATATAATAGGAGATCCATTAAATTCTAAATTTGGAATGCCATTTGATAACATAATTGAAGGCTATAAAAAAATGAAAGAGTTAGGTGTAAAAAGGTTTGGATTTCATTCAATGCTTGTATCGAATACATTAGAAGAAGATTTGATAGAAAAAAATACAGAAATTATTTTTAGAACTGTAAAAAGAATATCAGATATATTGAACATAGAATTTGAATTTATTGATATAGGAGGAGGTTTTGGTATTCCATATAAACCGGAAGATAAAGAATTAGATATAGATAAATTGGGAAATGAAATAAGAGAATTATATGAAAAATATTTTATAGAATTTAAACCGAAAATTTTTACAGAAAATGGAAGATATATTACAGGATCACATGGATACTTAATTACTAAAGTTTTGCATATTAAAGAAAGTTATAAGACATATGTAGGAGTAGATGCTAGTATGGCTAATTTAATGAGACCAGGAATGTACAAAGCATATCATCATATAACCGTTTTAGGAAAAGAGGGAAAAAATAAAAAATATGATGTTGTGGGATCATTATGTGAAAATAATGATAAGTTTGCAATAGATAGAGAATTGCCTGAATTAGAAGAAGGGGATATATTGATTATTCATGATGTTGGGGCACATGGACATTCTATGGGATTTAATTATAACGGTAAATTAAGATCTGCAGAATATATATATGATGGAAAAGATATTAAAATGATAAGAAGAGCACAAACATTAGATGATTATTTTTCAACAATACAAGGAGGGGATATTTATGTTTAAAGGGGTTGGTACTGCGATAATTACTCCATTTAAAGAAGATTATAATGTTGACTACGATGCATTAGAGAAGTTTGTAGATTTTCAATTAAAATTTGTAGATGCGTTAATAGTATTGGGAACTACTGGAGAAGCTCCTACTATTAATGAAAAAGATAGAGAAAAAATAGTTTCTACTGTTGTAGAAATAACAAATAATAAAGTACCAGTAATTGTGGGGACTGGTTCTAATAATCCAGAACATGTTTTACAAAATAACAAATTAGCAGAAAAATCTGGTGCAAATGGATTACTTATAGTTAGTCCCTACTATAATAAATCTACACAAAAAGGTTTAGTGGAATATTTTTCATATATAGCTCAAAGAACAGATCTTCCTATAATATTATATAATGTACCTTCTAGAACTGGAGGTAATATATTACCAGATACATCTATTGAAATTTATGAAAAAAATGAAAATGTTGTTGGTATAAAAGAAGCTAGTGGAAACATTTCTCAAATTGCAGAATTAATAGCCAAAAAACCAAAAAATATGAAAATTTATTCAGGAAACGATGATCAAGCTTTGCCATTAATGGCATTAGGCGGTGATGGTGTTATATCAGTTTTTTCAAATGTTTTACCAAAACAAATGAGAGATTTAACCCATGCCATTTTAAATAATGATTATACAAAAGCTCAAGAAATTAATAATAAATATAATACTTTAATGAGAAATCTGTTTATAGAAGTTAATCCTATTCCTATAAAATATGCAGTATCAAAATTAGGTTATTGTAAAAACATTTTAAGATTACCTTTAGTTCCAATAAGTGAGTTAGGGAAAAAGATTATTGATAATTTATTTGAGGAGTTGATGATAATATGAAATATGGAATTATTGGACGAAATGGAAAAATGGGAAATGAAATATATAATCTATTTAATGAAAAAGGTCATTTATTAGTTTTTTCATATGACAGTACTGGTGAGAATTTATTAGAAACTCCTGATATATTAGTAGACTTTTCATTACCAGAAGTATTTGATAAGACAATTGAATATGTTGAAAAATTCAAATGCCCATTAATAATAGGAACTACGGGGTTAAGTGAAAAAAATATAAAAAAATTACATGAATTGGCTCAAAATGTGCCAATTGTACAAAGTTACAATTTTTCTATAGGAATTCAAGTCCTTTTGAAGCTTGTAAAAATTGCAAATGAATTATTAGATGATGTTGATATAGAAATTTCTGAAACTCATCATAGTTTTAAAATGGATAAACCATCTGGTACAGCAAAAATGATAAAGGATGTAATTGGAAAAGATGTAAATATTTCTTCATTGAGATTAGGAAATATTCCAGGAGATCACACTGTTTATTTTGGTAATTTGGGAGAAATAATAAGTATATCTCATAGAGCATTATCAAGAAGAACATTTGCAGAAGGAGTATTAAAATCAGCAAAATTTGCCTTAAAAGCTGTTGCAGGATATTATACTTTTCAAGATGTGTTTGAAATAATAATAAATGAGGTGAAATAATATGGATTCATATGAAATAATTGAATATATTGCAAAATCAAAAAAAACAACTCCTGTAAAGGTATATGTAAAGGGAGAATTAAAATGTTTACCTTTTGAAGAATATTATGGAGATGAATTTTCAGGAATAATATTTTGTGAATTAGAAGAATTTGAAAAGTACTTAAATGAAAACAAAGAAAAAATATATAAATATAGAATAGAAATTGATAGAAAAAATTCAGCAATACCTTTATTAGACTTAAAAAAAATAAATGCAAGAATAGAACCTGGAGCAATAATTAGAAATTTGGTTGAAATTGGGGATAATGCTGTTATTATGATGGGTGCTGTAATAAATATTGGAGCAAAAATAGGAAAGAAAACAATGATAGATATGAATGTTGTAGTTGGTGGTAGAGCACAAATAGGCGACAATTGCCATATTGGAGCAGGGTCTGTTATAGCTGGGGTTATAGAACCGCCAAGTGCAGATCCGGTAATTATTGAAGATAATGTTTTAATTGGTGCAAACGCTGTGGTTTTAGAAGGAATTAGAATAGGAAGAAATTCTGTTGTAGCAGCAGGATCTATTGTTACAAAAAATGTTGAACCAAATACAGTAGTAGCTGGAATACCAGCGAAAGTTATAAAAAAAGTAGATGAAAAAACAAAAGATAAAACAAAACTTTTAGATGAATTAAGAAATTTGTAGGTGATAAAATGAATATTGTTGTTCAAAAATACGGAGGATCATCTGTATCAGATACTAATAAAATAAAATTTGTTGCGAACAAGGTTAAAAATAAGGTTTATGAAGGTTATAAGGTAGTGGTAATTGTTTCTGCAATGGGGGAAACTACAGATAATTTAATTAAATTAGCTAATGAAATATCTAATAAACCACATCCGAGAGAATTAGATATGCTTCTTACTACTGGAGAACAAATTTCTGTGGCATTATTATCAATGGCATTAATAGATTTAAATGTAAAAACTAAATCTTTAAATGCTTTTCAAGCTGGTATTTTTACAACATCAGATTTTACAAAAGCTAGAATACAAAAATTCAAAGTATCTAGAATTATTAATTTATTAAAAGAAAATGATGTTTTAGTAATAACAGGATTTCAAGGTATAACGGAAGAGGGAGATTATACTACTTTAGGTAGAGGTGGCTCAGATACTTCAGCAGTTGCTATAGCAGCTGCTTTGAATTCTGAATGTGAAATATATAGTGATTTTCCTGGAATATATACTTTTGATCCTAGAAAATACCCAGATGCTAAAAAATTAAAGTTTGTCACATATGATGAAATGCTTGAAATGTCAAGTTTAGGGGCAAGGGTTTTACATAGTAGAGCAATAGAGGTCGCAAAAAAATATAATTTAAAGGTTTATTGTGCATCTACTTTTACTGAAGAGGAGGGAACTTATGTGGTCGCAGATAATATTGAAAATCCTGTTGTAACAGGAATGAGTGTTATGGAAAATCAAACTCAAGTAACAATAACAAATATTCCTTTTAATCATGATATAATTTATAATATATTTGATAAGATAGCTCAAAAAGGTTTTAATGTAGATATGATCTCTATAATAAATATTAATGAAAAATTGAATGTTTCATTTACTATAATTGAAGAAGAGATGGAAAACTTTGATA
Organism: Marinitoga sp. 38H-ov; assembly: GCF_011057715.1. Lineage (NCBI taxonomy): Bacteria > Thermotogati > Thermotogota > Thermotogae > Petrotogales > Petrotogaceae > Marinitoga > Marinitoga sp. 38H-ov. The sequence goes on along the minus strand of NZ_LNGH01000002.1, from coordinate 86,586 downwards.
ATTATTTAAAAGAAGCTCTTAACGATTTACAAGTAACTTATGAACATGGATATGCTAAGATATCTGTTGTTGGAATTGGTATGAGAACAGAAAAAGGAGTAGCTTCTAGATTTTTTAAGGCTTTAGAAGATATTCCAATTAGAATGGTAACTACATCAGAAATAAAAATTTCTTGTTTATTAGAAAAGAAATATTTAGATATAGCTACAAGAGCTATAATAAAGGAGTTTGAATTATGATTTTAAAAATGTATGACTATTACAATATTAAGATAGATTATGCAAAAGGAATTTATATTTATTCAAAAAATGGTGAAAAATATATTGATACATTTTCAGGTATAGGAGTATTAGCGTTAGGACATTCTAATGAAGAATTAATACTTGCTTTAAAAAATAAAATAGATAAATATATGCATTTATCTAATTATTTTTTAGATGAAGATGCACAATGGGTAGCGAATAAATTAGTTGAATTAACTGGTGAAAGAGGAACAGTATTTTTTACTAATTCAGGAACAGAGTCTACAGAAGCTGCTTTAAAAGCAGTAAAAAAGTTATCAACAAAAAAGAAAAATAAAATCATATTTTTTAAAAATGGTTTTCACGGAAGAACATTAGGCGCATTATCTATTAATGGGTTTGAAAAATTGAAAGCACCATTTAGACCATTAATACCATATTGTAATGAGCTTGATTTCAATGATGTAAAAGGATTTAAAGATTATATGGAATTTCACGGTGATGAAGTTTTAGCAGTGTTTTTAGAAACAATTCTAGGTTCTGGTGGAATAATTCCAATAACTCAGGAATTTGCTGATGTTTTAAATTATTATAAAAAAGAAAAAAAATATATATTAGTTTGTGATGAAATTCAAGCAGGATTAGGTAGAACGGGAAAATTCTTTTCATATGAAAATTTTAATTTAAAACCCGATATGATAACAATAGGTAAAGCAATAGGTGGTGGACTGCCATTAGGTGCGACTATATTTTTAAATGAAACTGCAAATATTTTAAAATCTGGTGATCATGGTTCTACATTTGCTCCTAATCCAATTGCTTTATCTGGTGCAAGATTTTTATTAGAAAAAATTCCTCATATGTTAGACAATATTAGAAAAAAAAGTAATTATTTTTTCAACAAATTAAATAATATCAATTCATATAAAATTTCTGACATAAGAGGAATTGGATTAATGATTGGGATTGAATTAGCTGATTCTTATTTTGATTTAAGAAAAAAAGCATTTGAAAAAAAATTATTATTAAATGTAATTTCCAACAATTCTATTATTAGATTATTACCAGCTTTGAATATTCAATATAGTGAAATAGATGATATAATATCTATCTTGGAGGAGTTATTATGAAATCACCAATTGAATTAAGACATATTTTACATCAAAATCCTGAAATAGGATTTAATGAATTTGAAACTACTAAAATTTTAGAAGAACAAATAATTAAATTATCTAAATATTATAATGTGAATATAGAAATATTAAAACCATTAGATACTGGATTAACTATAAAATATGATCCTATTAATATAGAAGAGTATGTATTATTTAGAGCAGATATAGATGCATTACCTATTCAAGAAAAAAATGATATAGATTATAAATCGAAAAATTATAATATGCATGCATGTGGTCATGATGTTCATATGTCAATATTATATGGGTTTATGAAATACGTATTTGAAAATAAAATTCGAAAAAATATATTATTTTTATTTCAACCAGCTGAAGAAGGTGGTGGAGGAGCAAAAAAAATATTAGATACAGGTATTTTTGAACAGTTTAATATTACAAGAGCACATGCATTGCATGTTACTGATGAATATGATAAAGGTATAATTGCTACTTCAAAAGGAGTTTTATTTGCATCAGCAATAGAAATAGATATAGAGTTTTTTGGAAAAAATGCGCATATAGCATTTCCGCAAGATGGAAAAAATGCATTAAATGCTATGAGAATATTTTTAGATTCTATAGATAAAATACCACAAAATCCAGTAAAACCATTGATATTTGGTATAGGAAAAACAATTTCGGGTGAAGTAAGAAATGTTATACCTTCATATGCGAAAATAGAAGGCAGTATTAGATCTTTAAATTTAGAATATTCTATGGAATATATTGAGATTTTAAAAAATATTCTTGAATCTATTAAGAAAATGACAGGTGTTGATTACAAAATAACTTTAGGATCAATGTATAAGGAAGTAATTAATGATGAAAAAACATATAATTATTTTATTGAAAAATTAAAAAACGATTATATTATAATAGATTGTGGTTATAAAATGACTGGAGAGGATTTTGGATTTATAGCAGAAAAATATCCATCAGTTATGTTTTGGTTAGGTACAAAAGTTGATAAAAAAGTTGGGCTACATTCTCCAAATTTTTTACCAGATGATGATGTTATTGATATAGGAATAAATATTTTTAGTAAAATATTATAAAAAGGGCGGTTGCCCTTTTTTATTTTAATCATTAAAGATTTTATAATAATCATATTTTTCTCTATATAGAAATAATATCTCACCTATATATTTATAAAAAATTTTAAAATAAATAAAAATAATATGCATGAGAATTCCCATGCATATTAATAAAATCTAAAAACAATAGGATTAATATTTCTATATTTGAATCTGCATTCTCATTATTAGATATCTTATTATAACTATTTTCTGTTGATAAATATAAGAGGCTAATATTAATAAATTATCTAACTTAATAACAGTAATGAATTTTGGATTTTTAATATATAAACTATTGTCATCAAATGTTTCATCATAATATATAAAAGTTTTTTTAATTAATAATATCTTTTAATTTTATAAACACCACTACATATCTGTTTACTTACTTTTTAAATACATTGTTAAATTCATTATATCTGCTGGAGTAATACCTGGAATTCTCATGGCTTGGCCCACAGATTTTGGTTTTACTTTGCTTAATTTCTCAACAGCTTCATAAGCTAAATTAGGTATATTAGAATAATCTATATTTTCAGGAATTCTTTCTTTTTCAAGATTTTTCATTCTTTCAACGTCATCTTTCATCCTTTTTATATATCCACCATATTTTATTGCTATTTCAACTTGTTCTAACAATTCGCTATCTTTAATTGGGTCAGGGTCAAATTCAATTAAATCACTATATAAAATTTGTGGTCTTTTTAATATTTCATATAAACTCATCCCGCTTTTTATAGGAGAACTTCCTTTTTCTACAATTATATCATTTATTTGATTATTGGGCTTCACTTTAATATTTTTTAATCTTTCAATTTGATCGTCAATATTTTTTTCTAACTTAATAACTTTTTCATAGAATTCTTTAGAAATCAATCCATACTTATAACCATATTTTGCTAATCTTAAATGAGCATTATCATGTCTTAATAATAATCTAAACTCTGCTCTTGAAGTTAATAATCTATAGGGTTCATTTGTACCTTTAATTATCAAATCATCTATCAAAACTCCTATATATGATTCTGATCTTGAAGGAATAAATGGATCTTCGCCTCTAATTTTTAACGCAGCATTTATTCCTGCAATTAGACCTTGTCCTGCAGCTTCTTCATATCCGCTAGTTCCATTTATTTGTCCCGCAAAAAATAATCCTTCAATAATTTTTGATTCTAATGAATGCTGTAATTGATCTGGATATGCAAAGTCATATTCTACAGCATATGCGGGTCTAATTATGATAGCGTTTTCAAGTCCTGGAACACTTCTAACCATTTGAATTTGAGCTTCGTATGGCAAGCTTGTACTTAAACCATTAATATAATATTCTTTTGTTTTTCTACCTTCAGGTTCAACAAATAATTGATGCGATTCTTTATTAAATTTTACAACTTTATCTTCAATTGATGGACAATATCTTGGTCCAACACTTTCTATCAATTTCACATCACCATATAATGGTGAAAACATTAAATATTTTTTAATTATATTATGAGTTTCTTCTGTTGTTCTTGTCAACCAACATGGATAGTCTTTTTCTAAAATTTTAGGTTCAGAAAAATAAGAAAATGTCAAAGGTTCATCAGCTGTATCTTGTCTTTCCATTTTAGAAAAATCAATACTATCTTTCAATATCCTAGCAGGAGTCCCGGTTTTAAACCTTCCTAATTTAATCCCATTTTCAATTAATGATTTACTTAAACCATTAGCAGGGAAATCCCCCATTCTTCCTGATTCAAAAACACTTCTACCTACAAATATTTTTCCACGTAAAAAAGTTCCTGTTGTTAGAACAACTGCTTTTGCTTCATATTTTACCCCTAATTCAGTAACAACACCCATTATTTTTCCTTTATCTGTAATTAATTCTTTAACTAAACCATATCTCAATAATAAATTTGGGGTTGAATGTAAAATTTCTTTCATATTTTGAGAATATTCATATTTATCAATTTGAGCTCTCAAAGCTCTAACTGCTGGACCTTTTTTAGTATTTAACATTCTAATGTTAATCATACTTTTATCTGTAACTTTAGCTTGCAATCCACCTAAAGCGTCTATTTCCCTTGTAACTATACCTTTAGCTGGTCCTCCTACAGCTGGATTGCAAGGGGCCCAACCCACATTATCTAGATTAATTGTCAACAATAATGTTTTCATTCCCATTTTTGCTGATGCATACGCTGCCTCTATTCCGGCATGACCGGCTCCAACTACAATGACATCATATTTCAAGTCATCTTCAAAATTTATCACAAATTTCCCTCCATGTGTTTTTTGTATAATATATTTGTATAATATAATCTATCAATATTATATATATCATTATACTACTTTTATTTTTCTTTTGATATTAAAATTTGTGAATTTTAATATCAAAAACTAATTTAATTTTTATATATTTAATTTTTATATATTTAATTTTATTTCAATTTATTTCTCTGGTAATAAAAATTTTTTTGAAGCTAATATTAAAAGCAAAATTCCACCAAAAAGCATTATAAAATTAATTAACAAAAAAGTATAAAAATTCATCAATTCTATACCTGAAACGTATCTTAATGAGTCAACAATATATTTTATTGGAAAGATATAAGATATTAATTTAAATGTTTTAGGTAAAAATTCTATAGGAAAATAAATTCCTGAAAAAAACATCATCAATGAAAAAAATATTGAGGCAGCATTTTGAGCGGTCTCGCTTTTATTAAAAACAAACAAAAATAATAATCCGAAACCCATCATACCTATTGTAGAGGTAAAGGATAATAATAGGTATAATGGCCAATTAATTACTATTGATAACTTAAAAATTATTATACTAGAAATTATCAAAATTAATAATGATAAAAAACTGATAATAATCCTTGTTAAAGTTATTCCAATAACAAATGTATAAGTTTTAATTGGAACAAGTATAAACCTTTTTAAAACATTTAATCTTTTATATCTACCAAAAACTGTAATAACAGAAAACATTCCATTTGATAATAGAGATATAGCAATTACACCAGTTAAAAGATAATCAACATAACTTGTTTTTACTTTGGTAAGCGATACATTTTTTTCGTTTATATTAATATAATTAAATTTTTCTTTATTTTCTAATTTTTTATTTAAAAGTATTTTTCTAATATTTAATTCTAAACCGTTTAATAATGAAGAGATATTCATGTTAGATTCATCAAAAAAAATTTTAACTATATTGTCTTCAATAATTATTCCAACATTATTATTTCCACTTTTAATATCTTTTGATACATCTTCAATATTATCGATTTCAATAACTTTATATATTTTAGATAAATCCTCTATAATGCTTTTATCTTCGGAAAAAATAGCTACTCTCATTAAATCATCTGTATATTGATCATTAAATACAAAACCAAAAATTATTAAAAAAATTAATGGAAAAAACAAGTTAAAAAATATTTCAGCTTTATTCCTCAAAGCTTTTTTTGTGATATATTTTGATAACCAAATTATTTTATTCATATCCTAACACCTTCTTATAATTCAAAGAAAAAAGAAAAACCGACAACATTAACCAAATTAATGGAACTAAATATATCCATATATTGCTAAATGGAGCGATATTAAAACCAACTAAACGTCTCATTCCTTCGACAAGATATGTAACTGGATTTATATAAACATACCATTTAATAATCCATGGTAAGTTAAATATTGGAAAATATAAACCACCTAAAAACATAGAAATTTGAAATAAAATATTAATTATTACCATAGAAGTAGATAGCTTTTTAGATATTGAAACAAAAATTAACCCTATAGAAAATAATACTAGCAATGCAAATATATAATATATAAAAAAACTCATAGTAAGGAATTTATTTGAAATATTCATCAAAATACCTTCAATAATAACAAATATACTAGAAATTAAAACCATTAATATACTACTAATTATTACTGTAAAAAAATATGATGTTCCCTTAATTGGAATTAATAAAAATCTTTTATTTATTCCTTTTTCTCTAGAAAAAAGGATGTTAAAAGGAATATTAAAAAAAGCTACTGACATTATAGATAAAATCAAAATACCCGGAAATATGTAATCCTTATATGAAAATTCTTCTCTTAATGAAGTTACAGATAATTTTTCTATTTTAATATCATCATTAACTTTTTTTATTCTTTTTATCATTTCAATATTAACGTAATCCATAAATATTTTAATTATATCTTTTGAAATATTTGAACTACTTATTCCTTCAACATAATACAAATCTACACTGGGATTAATATCTTTTATTAAAGTTAATGTTTTTGGGATAAACAATACTGCATCTAATTTTTTTGATTTCAATTTTTCTATAGCTTCGTTTAAGCTTTTTATCTCCATTTTATTCATTGGCATATTATCAAAAGTCTTAGATAATATACTCTTTGATAATATATTAATATTTTTTTCATAAACAATACCAACATTAAATTTTTTTATATTTAATTCATTAGGATTTCCAAAAATTGACACTAATATAATAAATAGTATTAATGGAAACAAAAAAGACCAAAAAAAAGTATCAAATTCTCTTATATCACTTTTAAACTGATAATATGAAAGTTTAAGTATTTTCATACCATCATTCCCTTAACGAATGTCCAGTTAAACTTAAGAAGACATCTTCTAAATTAGGTTTTCTAATAGTTATATTATCAATAGGAATATTATTTTTTTTAGAAAAATCAATTATATTAAATAATGTTTTTTCTAAATCATCTGAACTTATCTCAACTCTATTATCAATAATAATCCCATCAAAAATTTTTTTGAAAATATCTGGATTTTCGGTTTGAAAAATTATTATAGATTTTCTTTTTAAAGATTTTATTAATTCCTCAACAGTTCCTTTTGCTATAATTTTTCCCCTATCTATTATATGAATGGAATCTGATAAATATTCAGCTTCTTCCATATAATGAGTAGTTAAAATAATAGTTTTACCTAATTTTTTTAATTCAATTATTAAATCCCATATGATATGCCTAGCCTGAGGATCTAATCCAGTTGTTGGTTCATCTAAGAAAACTATTTCCGGGTCATTTACTAAAGCAACAGCAATTGCAAGTCTTTGTTTTTGACCGCCAGATAATTCTTTTACTTTTGAATTCTTTTTTTCAATTAACGACATTTTTGATACTAATTTATCTACATCATATGATTTTTTATATAATCCACTAAACATTTTTAATGTTTCATACACAGTTAAATTGTCCATAAAAGCACTATTTTGTAATTGAACACCTATTCTTTCTTTGATATAGAAATCTTCTGGAGAATTAAATTTCCCAAAATATATTATTTCTCCTTCATCTTTTTTTCTTAAACCTTCTATTATCTCTAAAGTTGTTGTTTTTCCCGCACCATTTGGTCCAAGAAGTGAAAAAATTTCACCTTTTTTTACAGAAAAAGTTATATCATCAACTGCTTTAATGTTGCCATAGTATTTTCTTAAGTTTTTGACTTCAATAATACTATTCATCATTTTCACTTCTTTTTATTAATATATTAATACCAATTGCTATAAATAATAATCCAATAATATAATTCCAAATATTTATTCCTATAATTTCTTCTACAAAAAATATAATAGATAACCCACTTAGAAATACTATTGGAAATATATTTTCTTTTATTCTTTTTGTTACTATAGACATTTGAGCTATACCAATAGCTGGAGCTAAAATAAATCCGGGCCATAAAAATCTCATTGAATCATATCCTAAAAATACTGATAAATAAAAAATTATACCTAAAGTTATTAATATACCGCCTGGAACTAATACGCCAGGATTATTTTTGTATTTAAAATAATTATATTCAAACTTAAAACCAATAATTAATAATATAACTGGCCAAAAATAATTCCAATTAATTTCTAAAAAATTAGAAAAAATCAGATATATTCCCAATAATATTAAAACTATTCCTCCTATAATCCCCTTTTTCATATAATCACTCCTCAGTCTCAAGTTTTATATTCAATACTCCTGCTTCAATATTCCCTCTTAAATTCCCGTCTATATCTTCTATTAAATTTTTTGATATATTTATACTCTTAATTCCTCCATCATAATTCAAACTATATGTAGTTTTTTTAGGTACAATTAATTTAATTTTTGAAACTCCTCCATCCATGTCTAAATACATGTTTTTATCAAAACTTTTTATTTTTCCATTTATGTTAATTACTCCTGAATCAATAGATAATATTTTTATAACATTTTTAATATTATTTAATTCAATATTTACCACACCACATTCTAGATAAAAGTTATATAAATATTTTTCTGGAATTTTTATAAACATTTTATAATCAGTTCCAAAAATTTTTTCATTTTTGAAAAATATACTATTTCCTTTTTTATCAATATTTAAAATCATAGGTCCATAATAATATCCTGATATTTTATCAGACTCGCTATCAGTAGATATTTCAATATTTAATGTAGATAAATCAAAGTATAAGTCTAAATTATTTGAATCAGGTAAAATTTCAAATTCCATTTTTTCATAATCTTTATACTCTTTAAAGATAAATACATTATTATTATAATCCCAAAAAATTAATGATAAAAGGAAACCAAATAATAGAAATATATTTATAATTTTTAACCATTTAATCTCCTTGGATAAAATAGAAATTCCTATAATTATTAAAAGAAAAGGCCAGAATTTTGAAAAATTAATCCCCATTCTTAATATCAAATCTAGATTGAATCCTTGAAAAACAAATAAAACTCCAATAATAATGAAAAATAATCCAATTATATACCTCATATTATCTCCCCTTTATTATTAAATAAATACCTAGAATTAAAAATAATATACCAAAAATTATACTAAAAGAAAATATATTTGGAAAAAAATTATTTAATAACAAAACACCTCCAAATAATATAAAAGATATTCCTACAAAAAAATTTTTTTCATGATTTACTTCAGTTTTAACATCTTTCGCATAATCTTCAGGTTCTTCTGGAATTATTATCCATGCTATAATGTAAATTATTAAACCAACTCCATCTATTAGCATCAAAGCCAAGCATATTAATCTAACTAAAGTTGAACTAATATCAAAATATTCAGCTAAGCCACCACAAACTCCTCCTAACATTTTATCACTTTTAGATCTGTATAATTCTTTTCTCACAATATACCTCCTCGCTATTTATATCTTCTATTTAATGTTATACTATTTAATATTATACTATTTTTTCTTTGTTTTTATATCTTATTAAAGATAAGTTGTCATTTTTTAAGAGTAAAATGACATTGTTATGATATAATAATTTTATAATTGATTTTTATATAATCTATTTTTTATATAATCATATTATTTAACAGGAGGGATTCTATGAAATTGAATTTTTTAGCATTACAGTTCAACCCATTAAACACAATAGAAGATAATTTGGAATTTATTGAAGGTATAATGGATTTTGTGTATCACAAAAAATTATCATTCTTTTTTATTAATGGAAATCCTTTTAAAAATGGTTCTTTAAATGAAGAAGAATTAGAACAAGTTGAAGACTTTTTATCAGCGATAACAGACTACAACAATTGTACAATTGTTACTGCTCAAACATATCAAAAAAAATATCAATTATTTATTCAAAAACCTTATGAAGCTTTAGAAATAACAAATTCATTTGAATTTGATTTGAATGATGGGAAAAAAGTCTTAATCAATTCAGAAATTCAAAACGAAAAAAATATTTTAAATATTGTTTTAAACCCAAATTTTGAAATTGTTGATAGTTCTTCTTTAAAAGGGAATTATTTATATTTAACTCAACCATTATTAGGGGAAACAAAAATTAATATAGGAGAAAATACATGGATAGGTGGAAATACAGAAGGATATTTATTCTTCTCTTGGTAATATTTATATTTTTTAAAATTGTTATTATAAATGAAAATAGCGTGACTATAATTAATCTTTCTATATATCCTTATAGCGTACTATCGGATAATTTATTTTTTGAAGGATATAAAATATTTGAGATATATAATTTAAATGAGAGTTTTTTGCTTAAAGGTTTTGGTATACCTTTTATATTAAACAAATCAAATTTAAAATACAAAAAATCAGATGCGATAATTATTTATAAAGATGATTTTAGAAAAATAAGTTTTGATAATCACAATATTTATTCTCAACATAAAAGTATTGAAAATCTAAATAAAATAATATTTTTTTTCAACAAATACAATATAAAATTACCAAAAGATATTTACATATATAACTTAAATTATTCTCAGGCATTTTATTTATTACCAAATAATTTTTTTCTAAAAAATGAAGATATAGCAAATGGAATAATTGTGCATGAATTATCTCATTACATGTTCGGCTATATTATTAAACGAAAAAATGAAAAAGATATATGGCCAGAAATATTATGTGAGGCTTTAAGGTTAAAGTATTTATTTGAGTATGATTTAGACTTATATTATAAAGTTATTGAAAGAAAAAAAATAGAAAATAATATTTACTCAAAAATATTAGATTATCCATTACTTTTAAATAACTTTGAGGAATTTTTAAGAAAAGTATTTGAATACAATAATTTATCTGATCATGAATTTAACAAAATATATAATTCTTTAGAGAGGGGTGCTTATAATTGATACTTGATCTAGTATTAATTGCAGCAGGTATGTTTTTATTAATTAAAGGTGCAGATTATTTAATTGAAGGGTCTGTTGGATTTTCCAGAAAAATAGGGGTATCAGAACTTTTTACTGGATTAACTTTAGTAGCTTTTGGAACAAGTGCTCCTGAATTGTTTGTAAGTATTAGCGCAGCTTTAAATGGCTCTTCAGGGATTGCATTAGGAAATGTTGTTGGAAGTAATATTACAAATATATCTTTGATTTTAGGTTTGTCATTAATAGTTAAAAAAACAACTATACCAAGAAGTACATTATTATACGAAACTCCTTTTGTTATATTAATATCTTCAACTTTACTTTTTATGCTTTTAGATGGAAATAATTCTCTAACCAAATATGATGGGTTAATATTATTAACTTATTTAATAATATTTATAGCATATATGTATAATATGGCAAAAAATGATAAGCATATACAAGAACAGTTATTTGAAGAATTAAACGAAACTAAAGTTTCTGATATGTCTTGGAATAAAATATTATTTTTAGTTTTATTGGGAATTGTTATGTTAGCTATTGGAGGAGAGATAACTGTTAGAGGGGCATCTCATTTTGCCAAAATATTAGGATTAACTGAAACATTAATAGGAGTAACTATTATAGCAGTAGGTACATCTTTACCTGAATTAGTTACAAGTATAATTGCAGCTAAAAAAGGAACAAATGATATTTTAATTGGTAATTTAATAGGTTCAAATGCTTTTAATATTTTAGTTGTTTTAGGTATTACTGCAAGTATACATCCGATTGTACCAGATAGAAACATCACTTTTGATGCTATTTATATGGTTGGAGTAGTATTATTAACTGAAATATTTTTAATAAGAAAAAGAGAAGCAGGATTCTGGAAAGGGATAATTTTATTCCTAACTTATGTTATATATGTAATCATTAATATAAGGTTAGGTTAGGAGGGATTTTATGAAAGTATTTTTTCTTGGCCATGCAGTAGTATATATTGAAGGAAGTAAAAAAATACTTATTGATCCTTTTTTATCAGGTAATCCACAATCAACAAAATCTATTGATGATTTTAAAGATTTAGATTATATATTGGTAACACACGGACACAATGATCATTTGGGAGATACTATAGAATTAGCTAAAAAAACAAATGCTATAGTAATTTCTAATTTTGAAATAATAAATTATTTAGCTTCTAAAGGATTAGAGAAGTTACATCCAATGCATATTGGAGGTAGAAAAAAATTTGATTTTGGATCAATAAAAATGACCTCTGCCTTGCATGGTTCCGGTATTATGGAAGGTAATAATATTATATACGGGGGCAATCCTGGAGGATTTATCATTGAAATAGATAATAAGAAAATATATCACTCAGGTGATACGGGATTAACGAAAGATATGGAATTACTGCAATTAGAAAATATTGATTTAGCCTTCTTACCAATTGGAGGAAATTTTGTTATGGACATATATGATGCTGTTATTTCTGCAAAAATGATTAATCCAAAAATTGTAGTACCTTTCCATTATAATACTTGGGATATTATTAATGCAGATGCATATGCATTTAAAACAAAAATAGAAAGCTTAAAAATAAAATGCAATATTTTAAATCCTGGAGATTATATTGAATTTTAAAAATATCATTCTTGTTAACTATTTTTCTTTAATATTTAAAGTCGATTTGTTAAAATCCCCTGAAGAAAAATTGAAGGGGGTATAATATGAAAGCATATTACTTTGCAAATAAAACTTGTAGAACTTGTAAAGGGTTATGGCCAAAAGTAGAAAAATTAATGAAAGAAAATAACGTTGAATTAGAGTATATTGATATTGAAGAAAAACCTGAAATCTCTGGACAAATGCTTGTTTTTTCTGTACCTACTTTAGTTTTCGTTGATGGAGAGAATAGGGAATTAACAAGATTTTATAGAAATTTTGGAATGATGGAAGTACAAGCATTTATAGACAGATATATATCAATTATGAACTCATAGGCTCTTATGAGCCTATTTTTTTTTTGAAAAATATTAGAAACAATTAGTCAAAGAAAAAATGATATATTTGAAATGATTATTTATTTAATATTTGAATGAAAACTTTGAATTTTTTTGAAAGAAGGAATATTATGGAAATTTTTTTAATGTTTATAGGGTTACTAGTAGTGATTTCTATTGTTTTTAGATTTATTGGAGCAATTTTTATACTATTATTTAGATATCCTATTTTATTATTATTTGCAATATTAGGAATTTATTTTTTATTTAGAAATGTTCGGGTTTATACATATAATTCTAGAAAATACTATAATGATAGATATAATGAAAAAAGATATTATAATCACCAAGAAAATTATAATAATTTAAGGCGACAATATGATTATTATAGAAATTTATTTGAACTTCCTGAAAACTATACTAAAGAAGAATTGAAAAAAAAGTTTAGAGAATTAACAAGAAAATATCATCCCGACAAATGTCACGACAATAGGGAAAAGTGTGAAGAACAGTTTAAAAAGATTAATGAAGCATATGAATTTCTTTTAAAATATGCTAAATAAAATTTTTGGAGGTGATTGCCATTAGTATTTGGGGAAAGATGTTTCAACCTTTTAATCCTATAGAAGAAGTTGTTAAACATGCACTTATAGTAGAAGAAGCATCAGATTATTTGCCAGAACTGTTTAAAAAATATTTAAATGGCGAAGATATAAAAGATATTGTTGATAAGGTTGATAAACTCGAAGATGATGCAGATGATATAAAAAGGAATTTCAGACAGTATTTGAAAAAGGGTCACTTGTACAGATTTGAAAGAGCTGATTTGTTGGATTTTATAGATATGCAAGACAAAATAATCGATCTTATTGAAGATGTAGCTAAAAAAATGACATTTAATAGAATAGATTTTGATGAAGAACATAAAAAAATGATTTATTCAGTAGTTGATGAAATAGAAAATATGTTAGATCATTTTAAAAAAACTGTTAAATACATAAATATAATTTTAGAATCAGATTTTGCAAAAAATACTATAAAAAATCAGGAAGATGACATAGCCGAAATGAAATGGTTTGAGAAAGATGTTGATAATAAATTATTTGAATTTGGTAAGTGGTTATATTCTCAAAAAGATATCCTTCATCCTATAGATTTTATTTTTATTAGAGAATTAGTTTTATTGCTTTCACGTATTGCTGATGTAACTCAAAATGTTTGCGATAGAATACATATTCTTATAAATGAGTGAGGAGGTATATTGTGAGTGCAATTTTGATTTTTGCATTATTAATAGGATTCAGTATGGCATTAGCAATTGGAGCTAATGATGTGGCTAACTCAATGGCTACAGCAGTGGGAGCAAAAGCTATTACTCCAAAACAAGCAGTTATTATAGCAGGAGTGTTAGAGTTTGTAGGTGCTACTTTCTTTGGGAAACAAGTTACAGAAACAATTAGAAAAGGTATATTACATCTTGATGTTTTAGCCGATCCGAAAATAGTTATTTGGGGTTCTTTAGCAGCTTTAATTGGAGCTACAATATGGCTTGCGATTGCTACTTATAAATCTTGGCCGGTATCTACAACACATTCTATTGTTGGTGGTATGGTTGGATATGGTATTGCTGCTGGAGGTTTTGCGGTTGTAAATTGGTCAAAAATAATAACAATTACGTTAAGCTGGGTTATATCTCCTCTTGTTGGACTTGTTGTTTCTTATCTTATGTTTAAATCCATTTCTGCTACCATTCTTCATAGTAAAGATATAAAAAGAAATTCCAAAATATGGATTCCATTCTTTTTAGGATTAGCTGCATTTATTATTGCGCTTTCATTTATTACAAAAACTCTTCATATTCCAATTACTATTAAAGCTATTATATATGCTGTATTATTTGGTATATTGCTATCTATAATTATTATGATATATATAATTTTAAAACTTAAAAATGTTTCTGATGATCCATATATATATGTAGAAGAAATATTTAGAAAATCACAGGTTGTAACTTCTTGTTACGTTGCATTAGCTCATGGAGCTAATGACGTTGCTAATGCAATTGGGCCAGTAGCAGCTGTTTATGCAGCTGTTGTAACAGGAACAGTTGGAGCGAAGGCTGAAATTCCTAGATATATTTTAGCTTTAGGTGGTTTAGGTATTGCAATCGGTGTAGCTGTTTGGGGTAGCAGAGTAATGAAAACTGTTGGTACTGAAATTACAGAATTAAATAATTCTAGAGGATTTGCAATTGATTTCTCTACTGCAACTACGGTATTAATGGCATCAAATTTAGGTATGCCAATTTCAACAACTCATACAGTAGTAGGATCAGTTATTGGTAATGGTTTGGCTAGAGGTACTGGTTCTATAAATTTGGGAGTTATTAAAGATATTTTCATATCATGGTTCTTAACAGTTCCAGCTGCTGCAATTGTTTCATATGTTTTATTTAAATTTATTTTGCTTTTTATATAAAAAATTAATATTAATTAAAATTAAATATGATAAAATAGTCCTATCATCGATAGGACTATTTTATTAAGGAGGTAATAAAATGAAAAATGCTATTTATGCTCAATCTGGAGGAGTTACCAGTGTTATAAATGCATCAGCGTATGGAGTAATTAAAGCAGCTTTAAATTCAAAAGAAATTGATAATATTTACGTTGCAATAAATGGGATTAATGGAATTTTTGATGAAAAATTAGCAAATATGAAAAATGAAGATCCTAATCAAATTGAATTATTAAAATTCACTCCTTCAAGCGCTTTTGGCTCTTGTAGAAGAAAAATAAAAACAGAAGAAGAATTTAAGAAAATTTTTGAGGTATTTGATAAATATAGTATTCGTTATTTTTTCTATAATGGTGGAAATGACTCAATGGATACAGCAAATAAAATTCATAATTATGCTAAAAAAATTGGATATGATTTAAATGTAATTGGTGTTCCAAAAACCGTTGATAATGATTTACCTGAAACAGATCACACACCTGGTTTTGGTTCTATAGCTAAATATTTATCTGTTTCTATTTTAGAAGGAACTTTAGATGTAAAAAGTATGGCGGCTGATTCTACAAAAGTTTTTATATTAGAAACAATGGGAAGGCATGCTGGTTGGGTTGCAGCATCAACAGCTTTGGCAAAAAGGCATGAAAGCGATGGACCACATATAATTTTAATTCCTGAAAGACCGTTTAAAAAAGAATTATTTTTTGAAAAAATAATTAAAACAATTGATAAATATGGATATTGTTCTATTGCTGCATCTGAAGGAATCAAATATGAAGATGGATCATTTGTTTCGGCTAGGGGTTATCAAGATAATTTTGGAAATGTTCAATTAGGTGGAATAGGTTCTACATTAGCAAATTTAATTAAAACAGAATTAAATATAAAAACACATTACGCTGTACCAGATTATTTACAAAGAAGTGGTAGGCATATCTCTAGTCAGGTTGATGTGAATGAAGCTATAGAAGTAGGTACAATGGCTGTAAAATATGCTTTAGATGAATATAGTGGATATATGGTAGCTATAGAAAGAATTAATAATTCACCATATATTAGTACAACAAAACTTGTACCACTTGAAAATGTTGCAAATAAAACGAAATTAATTCCTGACGAATTTATATCAGCCGACGGTATGTTCGTAAATAATAAGTTTATTGAATATGCATTACCTTTAATTGAAGGAGAATATTACCCTCCATATTTGAATGGCATTCCTGTTTATGCAAGATTAAAAATAGAAACGAAGTAGAGGTGATTAAATGAACCGATTTAAATTAAATTCTAAATATAAACCTCAAGGTGATCAACCAGAAGCTATAGAAAAACTTGTTGAAGGATTAAATAAAAACTATAGATTTCAAACATTATTAGGGGTTACTGGTTCTGGAAAAACATTTACTATGGCAAATGTAATAGAAAAAGTGAATAGACCTACTTTAATATTATCTCCAAATAAGATATTGGCAGTTCAATTGTATAGAGAATTTAAAGAGTTTTTTCCTGAAAATAAGGTAGAGTTTTTTATTAGTTATTATGATTATTATCAACCTGAAGCTTATTTACCTGGTAGAGATATGTATATTGAAAAAGATGCAAGTATAAATGAGGTATTACAAAAAATGAGATTATCTACATTAAAGTCTGTTTTAACAAGAAGAGATGTTATTGTTGTAGCTAGTGTCTCTACAATATATGCCTCAGGTAATCCAGATGATTTTGCTAATATAAATTTAAAACTTGAAGTTGATAATGAATATAATAGAAATTTTATATTAGAATCATTAACGAAAATGCTATATAATCGATCTGAAGACAAGTTTAGTGGAGGAAACTTTAGATTTAAAGGGGATGTATTAGAAATTTATCCTCCATATGAAGATTTTGGTATTAGAGTTGAATTTTTTGATGATGAAGTTGAAAAAATTTATTCGTTTGATGTTTTAAATAGAACAAAAATAGATTTTTTTGATAAAATTACAATTTATCCTGCAAGTGAATTTGTTACAACAGAGGAAAAAATTCATAATGCCATTGAATCTATTAGAAAAGAATTAGAAATTAGAGTTGAAGAATTTGAAAAAATGGGTAAATTATTAGAAGCACAAAGAATAAAGCAAAGAACTTTAATGGATATGGAATTACTAGAAACTTTAGGACATTGTAAGGGTATAGAAAATTATACTAGACATTTTGATAATAGAAAACCCGGAGATCCGCCATGGACATTATTAGATTATTTTGATGAGGATTTTATTACGTTTATTGATGAATCTCATATAGCTTTACCACAATTAAGAGCTATGTGGGCTGGAGATCATTCACGAAAGAAAAATCTAATTGAATACGGTTTTAGGCTTCCATCAGCATTTGATAACCGTCCTTTGAAATTTGAAGAATTTTTAGAAAGAATTAGACAAACTATTTTTGTTTCTGCAACTCCTGGGCCATTTGAATTTGAACATTCAGAACAAATTGTAGAACAAATTATTAGACCAACAGGATTAATTGATCCAGAGGTTGTTGTTAGACCAACAATAGGACAAGTAGATGATTTTATTTCTGAACTACAAAAGGTAATAAAACGAAATGAAAGGGCTATTGCAGTTGTACTAACAAAAAAAGATGCAGAAATGCTAGCTGACCATTTAAACTTATTAGGAATTAAAGCAACTTATTTACACTCTGAGTTGGATGCAATGGAAAGATCCGAAGTTGTAAGAAAATTGCGAAGTGGTGACGTAGATGTAGTTATTGGTGTTAATTTATTAAGGGAAGGTCTTGACTTACCTGAGGTATCCTTAGTTGTTATAATGGATTCTGATAGAGAAGGTTTTTTAAGATCCGAAACAACCTTAATACAAACAATAGGTCGTGCTGCTAGGAATGTAAATGGTAAAGTTATATTATATGCAGATAAAATAACAGATGCTATGCAAAATGCTATTTTTGAAACTAATAGAAGAAGAAAAATACAAATGGATTATAATGAAAATCATGGAATAACTCCAAAAACAATCGTAAAAGAATTACCTAAAAATATTTTTGAACAGTTTATGGAAAAAGTAGAAAAACCGGAATTTATTTTTGAAGTAGCTGAAAATACTTCTCCAGACGAATATATACAATTACTAGAAATGGAAATGTTTAAAGCTGCTTCTGAACTAAGATATGAAGATGCAGCAAAATATAGAGATGAAATAAAAAAAGTGAAGAAAAAATATCGATTAAAATAGTCCGCATTTAAGCGGACTATTTTGATTTCTGTATTTCTTTCAATTTTTCTGTATTTACTTTCCAAACTCCAAAAATTATTAGTATCATACCTATTATATGATACAAATATATACTTTCATTTCTAAATATAGACCCTGCTAATACAGAAATAACAGTAGTTAAATTAGAAAAAATAGATGTTTGAATAGGAGATGCTTTGCTAATCATATAATTTAATAAAAAGAATGTAATTACTGATGAAAATATTCCTAAGTAAATAGCTGAAGTTAGCACTGTTTTATTTAATAATAATGAGTAATTTGGAATAAACAAATTAAAAAAGATAGATCCACATAACATCATTGAATATGTTATTTCAAATGGTGTGAATTCTTCTTTCAATAATCTAGCGGCTATATTATAAAATGTGGCAGATAATACGGCACCAAATACTAATAAATCACCTACTATATTTCCTTTAAAAGAATTAAATCCTAATATTAATATTGCCCCAAAAAAGCTAATAAAAACATATAAGTAATGTTTTTTTGAAGGTTTTTCTTTTAAAAAATATGGAGCAATTAATGAAATCATTATTGGGATAGAAGCTATAATTATTCCAGCTTCAGAAGATGGTATTAAAGAGATTCCTGTAGTTTCAAAAATAAAGTATAATATAGGTTGAAATATAATTACTTTCCATAGTTTTAAATAATTTTTTCTTTGAAATTTAAACACTCCAAAAAAAAGTAATAAAGTCATTATTAAAAAAGCTATAGTAAATCTAAATGCTAAAAAATCAAAAGGAGAAACATAGTCTAATGCATTTTTTGTAAAAAGAAAGGATGTCCCAAAAATAAAGGACATCAATAATCCTGATAATATTACTTTTTTCATAAAATCACCTATATCTTCTATATAAACTTACTACTTTACCAACTATTTCCCATTTCAAATCTTCAGTTAAAACAATTGGATCATATTTTTGGTTTAAACTGTATAACATTGCTGGTCCATCCATAAATTTTCTATATAGTTTAACTAAAGCGTCTGCACCATCATTAATAATTGCAACAACTCTATCTCCAGATTCAACAAAAGAATTTGTATCTACAATAACATAGTCACCTTCTTTAATTTCTGGTTCCATACTATCACCAACAACCTCTACTGCAAATTCCCCTTTTGATCCTAATGGAATATATATTTCATCAATTGGATAATCAATAGGTTCAGCAACTCCTGCAACTCCTGCAGCAACTTTTTCATATACTGGAATTTTTTTCATATTAACACCTGTTTGATCTCCAAAACTTTTATCAATTCCCAAAATGTAATCTGCAGGGACATCGAAAAATTTTGAAAGTTCAATTACTACATCTGCTGAAGGTAAATTATATCCAGCTTCAATTCTATATATACTATTTCCAGCAATCCCAATAATTGCTCCCAACTTTTCCCTAGATAAATTTTTTCTTTTTCTTAACATTTCAATTCTTTTACCAATTATATTTTCATCTCTTGCCATAATATCACCTCTCTTTCTATACATATATATTATACACTATTTTCTACTATAGTGTAGTTTTGTTACTTAAATTTTACCTTTTATTAATTGATTTTATATCGATTTTGTAGTAATCTATAATTACATACAAAATAGTAGAAATAAAATGATATAAAAATACATAAAGGGGGTAATAATATGATTAAAACAAATGAGTTAGTAAAATGGTACGAAGAAAAAAAACATTATTTTAAAACATTTTTTATGAACCCAGAAAATAATAAATTCATTTTAGAATTAATTGGTTTGGATAATAAAATTACTGAAAAAGAAATTATTAGATTTAATTCTATTGAAGAGTTGGAAAAATTTATTAAAGACGTATTTGATAATGAAGTAAAACAAATGTTCAAAAACAAACAACCTCTTTCAGCATAATGTACAAAAATGGAGCTAAAAAGCTCCATTTTTGTATAAATTATAATGAAAAAACTTTTTCAAATAGTTCTAAATTATTTTCTAATAACTTTCCAGATAATAAGTCATTAATTGCTAATAAATAATGTTCTTTTTCTACATTAGGAATTAACTTGTTTTTTGACATAGTTGCTAATACTGCCATGTTTTGCATTCTAGCATCAGTTAAATCTTCCAAAAATACTCTGATCAAATTAACATTTCTTCTTTTAGCCTCTTCTTCTATTGTTGTATTTTCTATTTCTTTTGACTTTCTCAGTCTCACATCTAAAGGTTGCCATACAGCATCATAATATATTACTGTAGCCCCATTTTTAGCATAATCGTTCATTCCTCTTAAAGCTTCATGTCTTTCTAAGGCTACAACTAAATCCGCTTGTCCTTTCATTATTAAAGGAGAATTTATATTTTCACCAATTCTAATATTTGAAGATACAGTTCCACCTCTTTGAGCCAAACCATGAGTATCGACACCTCTTACATTTACCCCTGCTTTATCAGCAGCTCTGATAATAACCTCACTTAAAAGTCCAATTCCTTGACCACCAACTCCTATTAAATATATATTGAATGATTTCATTGTTTATCATCCCCTTTTGATACGATTTTAAAACTTAGAGCATTTGTAGGGCATGTTTGAATACATGAACCATCTCCTATACACAAATCTTCTTGTACCCACACATTTCCTTCTTCAGTTATTTGGTATGCAGGACATCCAAAATCACTTATACAAACATATTGATGATCACATTTATCAGTAACTTCTACTTTATTATTTCTAAAAGTTCCTTTCCTTCTTTGTTCTCTGGTTAATTTTAACATACATGGATGCTTTGCAATAATAACTTTCAAACCTTCTTCTTTCTGTGCTTCAATTACATATTCTCTCAATTTTGCTTGTTGATATGTATCTACCTCCCTAATAAAGTTAACACCTAAGCCCTCTAATAGCTTCTTTATAGGTATTGCTTCGGTAGGACCATTAATATTTTTTCCTATTGAAGGTAAATCTTGATGTCCAGTCATAGCTGTTGTTCCATTTTCCATAATAATTAAAGTCAAATTATGGTTATTAAAAATAGCATTTATAATACCAGGAATACCTGCATGGAATAATGTTGAATCTCCTAAGAAGGCTACTACATTTCTAGTTTTATTAAATAGTGATAATCCAGCTGCAGTAGAGGTAGAATGCCCCATAGAAAGTAAAACTTGTCCCATGTTATATGGCTCTAAATATCCTAATGTGTGGCATCCTATATCAGCAACAGTTATATCTGTATCTTTTAAAGCATATTTTATTGCATGGAAAGCTGATCGATGACCACAACCAGGACATAATTGTGGTGGCCTTGGATTTAATTCTATTTCTGCTTTTTCTAATTCTAAATCTGGCAAAATATCAGACCATGTCTTTTTTAATATTTTATATACTTTATCAGGTTTATATTCGCCAATCCAATCATCTATATCTACTTTACCTATAATTTTTGTATTAAGTTTATTATCATATGCAATTGTTTTAATATCTTTTTCCAAAATATCATCTAATTCTTCAATAATTTTTACTTCATCATGATTTTTCAAAAATTCAATTATTTTTTCTTCTGGCAATGGATTTACTATCCCAATCTTTAATATATCTACTTTTTCATTCGCATATTCTAATACATCTAACAACGAAAGATAAGGTAGACCTGCAACTATAATTCCTCTTTTTTTGTTACCATTGCAAATAAATTCATTAAAATTAGAATTATTTGATATTTCTTTAAATCTTTCTAATCTTTCTAAAGCCATCTTTTTCATATTCAATGCCCTAGCAGCAATTGGAATATGGGGTGCATTTATGTGATCAAATTTAGGAGTAAAATCGTATTCCTCTATTTCCAATTTATCAAAGGTTATTTTTTCTTTAGCATGACAAACATGGGTAGTTAGCCTTAAAATAACAGGCATATGCATGTCTTTTGCAAGTTTTGCAGCCTCTTTAAACATTTTATACACTTCTTTGGGTGAATTAGGTTCAAACATAGGAATATATGAAAGCTTTGAAAAATGTCTATTATCTTGTTCGTTTTGTGAAGAATTAGCACCTGGATCATCACCTAAAACAATAACCATACCACCTTGTAAATCAAATAATCCCAACTGAACAAAAGAATCTGCAGCCACATTTATACCTACACTTTTAAAAAACACTGTAGATAAATGCCCATTCATCGCTGCACCAAAAGCTACTTCTGTAGCTACTTTTTCATTGACAGAAAATTCAAAATACATTGGATTTTTATCTTGAGGAATACTTTTAATTCCTTCAGCTATTTCTGGAGTTGGTGATCCTGGATAAGAAGTAACTACTTTTACTCCAGATTCTAACATTGCTCTAACTAACGCATGATTGCCCATTAATATTTCAGTAATTGGCTCTTTTGAAATTAAAATTTCACCTAAAGTTTTCACTTTACCACTCCTTTATTAATACAATGGTGTAAAATTCATATTTGTCCAATATTCATCAGATAATATTTTGTAATAATCATACAATGTATCTCTATGATGTTCTTCCCATTTTGCTAATTTCAAGAATAATTCTTTAGCCTCTTTATTATCAACACTTTCTGCAGCTTTTAAATAGAATTTCATGAAATCATCTTCTATCATATATCCCATTTTCAAAACTGTTAAATCTAAAGTCATATTACTTACAGTTCCACCTGTAATTTCTTCTAATTCCCTTTTTTCAAATATATTTTCCTCTGATTCTTCAAACTCAACAATTAAAGATTCGTCATTTTCATATCTTTCTATCAATCTTTTAATGTACTCCACATGACCTTGTTCCATGTTTGCTAAAGAGTGGAAAATCTGTTTTAATTCTTGATTAGACAAACTTTCCATTTTCATTTTATAAAATTCTCTACCTTCAATTTCTTTTGCTAACGCATAATTAAGAATTCCAATAATTCCTTTTTTCATATAATTCCCCCCTTGAACTTTTTATTTAAATTTTTTTTAATGCTACAAAACAATTTTATCATATTTTTATATTATATCAAAATTAAAATAATAACAAAATTAAACAATAAATAAGATTTTATTTTATTAATAATCTAAAATATGATTTGAATAAAAAATATTTATGATTTTAATGGAATTTTATGTCATAATATTTAGTCATAAAATAAACTATTTTTTTCTAAAATATGATATAATTTAAACAATAATTATTTAAATATGGAGGTAAAAATATGATTAATGTTGCTCTAATTGCGCATGATAAAAAGAAATTAGATTTAGTAATGTTTGTTAAAGAATGGAAACATGTTTTTATGGAATGTAATTTGTACGCTACAAGTTCAACAGGAGCTTTGATAGAAGAAAAAGTAGGTCTAAAAGTTACGAAATTTGCTTCAGGCCCATATGGTGGAGATTTACAAATAGGAGCTCTTATTACTTCTGGAAATATGGATTTTGTTATTTTTTTAAGGGATCCACTTACGGCTCAACCACATGAACCAGATGTTTCAGCTTTAATGAGAGTTTGTGATGTGCATAATATTCCTCTTGCAACAAATTTAGCAACAGCTGAAGGATTAGTATTAGAAATTGAAAAAAAAATTAAATGATTGAAGGTGAAGAAAATAAGAGATCTTGATAATAATGAAAAATATACGTTAGGTGAAGAAGTTGCTAACTCTATCACTCATGGTATTGGTGCAATATTAAGCTTTGTTGGTTTAATAATATTGATAATATTTTCTGTTTTAAAAGGAAATTCCTTACAAACTTTTAGTGTGACTATATATGGAATTAGTTTATTTCTTTTGTATTTAGCATCAACATTATATCATAGTATTCAAAATAAAAAAATTAAGCACATACTCGAAATAATAGATCACTCTGCTATATACTTATTAATTGCTGGTACATATACTCCTTTTACTCTTGTAACCTTAAATGGAAAAATTGGTTGGACTATTTTTATTACTGTATGGGTACTTGCAATTATAGGTATTTCTCTAAAACCTTTTTTTGTTAAAAGATTTAGAATATTATCAACACTTTTATATATTGCAATGGGATGGATAATAATATTTGCTATTAAGCCTTTAGTATCATTATTACCTTTTGGTGGGATTTTATGGTTAATTATAGGAGGATTATTGTATACTATAGGAGCAATATTTTATGTATGGAGAAAATTACCATACGGCCACATGATATGGCATTTGTTTGTTTTAGGTGGTAGCATTTCACATTTTATAGCAGTATTTTTTTATGTTCTTAATTAATAAAGAAAAAAACATCTATTTTGTTTTGGATGTTTTTTTCTTTAAAATACTTTATATATATTCTAAAATTACATATAATTATATCAATGTTTTTTCTGATATAATTTAAATAGTTTCGGGTGATATTATGAGAATTTTAATTATTATAATTTATTTATTAATCTTTAGTTTAACTTTTTCATATAAGTTTTTTGTTACTCCATCATATGAATTATACGAATTTATAAAAGAAAAAAGTCTTATATCAGATGATATAAAATTTGTTTCTTTAAGTATTAATAAACCTTTTATTGATGTATTAGACAATAATAAAACTCATGGTTTTGTTGAATATGAAATGATGAATTTTAAAAGTGATTTTATACTACCTGATAAAAATTTTGAAGGATACTTACATGAAAAATTTATTATTTTTAATAATAAAAGTGTTTTATTTGGTACAGGAAATTTTACAACAGGTAGTATTTTTGAAGATATAAATATTTTTATATACTCAGAAGATATAAATATTGTTAATTTGTTTTTAAAAGAATTTCAAAACTTTGAGGCTGGATACTTTGGTAATAAAAAAAGAATTATAAGTAAAAATGTAAAATCAGATGATTTAGGAAAAATTAAATTTATTACTGGTCCATCAAAAAATATATATTATGAAATGGAAAATTTTATAAACACTACAAAAAAATATTTATATGTTTTTACCTTTTCTTTTACCGATGGAAGAATATTGTATGATTTGGAAAAATTGTCATCTAAAAATATTGAAGTGAAAATTATAGCAGATAAATGGAATTTTAACAATTTTTCGAATATAAAGTTTTTAAAAGGGATAGAATATAAAATATTAAAACTTAATGGAAATATGCATTTAAAAATTTTATTAAATGAAAAAGGAATATTAATTGGTAGTTATAATTTAACTTATAGGGCTAGAGAAAAAAATGATGAATATATTTTTATTTCAACAAATAATTTATTAAATAGAAAATTATATGATTTATTTAATTTATTATGGAATGAAAACTATATGGAGTGATATTATGACAAGAATATTTATGTTGATTTTCACTTTAATTGTTACACTATCATTTAGTGTTACTCTGAGAGTTGGTATATATGAATATCCACCAATTATTATTAATGAAAAAAATGAAATTAAAGGAGTATTACCAGAAATACTAAATTTTATAGCTAAAAAAGAAGATATTCATTTAGAATATAAATATACAACTTTTGAAAAATGTTTTGAATTATTAAAAAATGAAGATATCGATATAATGTTAGGTGTTGGTTATACTAAAGAAAGAGATGAAAAATTTGAATATAACAAAATACCGTTTATAAATTCAAGAGGCGGAGTTTTTGTATTAGAAGATTCAAAAATATTTTCATTTTTAGATATAAATAATAAAAAGGTGGGGGTACTTAAAAAAGATATATATTATGAAGGTCCAAATGGTTTAAAAAATATAGCTAAAACTATGGGATTAAATATTGAATTTGTTGAATATGATAATTATTCTGATATCTTCAAAGCGATATTAACAAAAGAAATTTCGGCAGGTGTTTTTGATTATTATATTGGAAATTACTTTTATGAAAAAAAAGGGATCAAAGAAACTCCCCTAGAATTCTATATTATAGATTTGTACATTATTTATCATAATAAGAATTTGAAAAATATAATAGAAAAAATCGATAAAAATTTGAGAGAATTAAAAAATAATGAAAATTCTGTTTACTATTTAATTACCAAAAAATATTTAAAAGAAAATTCAAACGATTGGATATATGCGTTTTTAATTATATCTACTATAGTTTTTCTATTTTTAATTATTATTGTAATCATTATGAAAAAAATAATAAATCAAAAAACAAAAGAGCTGCAATTAAAAAATATTGAATTAAAAAGATTAGCTTCATTAGATTCTTTAACAAAAGTATATAATAGAAGGATGGGGTTTGAACTATTAAATCATTTAATTTTTTTATCACAAAGAAAAAATAAACCTCTTATTATAGGTTTTATTGATATAGATAATTTAAAATATATAAATGATAATTTTGGACATTCTATTGGGGATAAGATAATTATTACTGTTTCTAAAATAATTAAAAAAAATATTAGAAAATCAGATATTTTAGCCCGTTATGGTGGTGATGAATTTTTTGTTGGTTTATATGATTGTAATATAGAAAGCGCAAAAAGAATAGAAAAAAATATTAAATTTGAATTGGCAAATATAAGTAAAAGCGAAAATCTTCCAATTAATGTTAGCATTGGTTTTATTGAATACAATGAAAATGAAACTATTGATTCATTAATATCTAAGGCAGATAAAATAATGTATCAAAACAAAAGAAAAAATAAACATTAATCATGGACACATTATAATATTCCTCCACCACAAGCAATCTGAACATGATGGTTCATTTCCCCAACAATCTCTCTCAGTAGTTTCAATAAATTGACATCCGTCTTTCAAATCACAATCTGTACATGATGGGTATAAAGAATTCTTCACTTTATATCTAAACCATGTATAATCCTTTGAAGTCCATATTTCAGATAAAGACTCCTTATTTACATTTCCAAATGAATAGTATTTTATTTCTTTCTTCTGTCCATATACATATTCCCCCCCATCATGCAAAAATCTATAGCATGGAACAATTTCCCCATCCCATCTAATTACTGTCGCATTTTTTTCTATGAAATTACAATTTCTCTCAGTTTTTAATTTAAAATTTGGAATTACTGCACTAACTTTTGCAGTAACTGCATTTGATATTAATTTTCTTATTTTTATATCTTTTTCTTTATTATCGTCATTATATAGTTCAAGACCAACAAAATTTTCATATACTGGCAAAAGATTAGATATAACTACTTTTCTAACTCCATACGGAAGTAAAGATTTAACTATTTTCCCAAAATCTTCATAATTTTCTTTAGTTAAAACGGTTTCTATGGATATAGCTGGTTTCCCTGTATTTCTTTTATTTTTTAACTCAGATATTTCCTTTAATAATTTTTCTACATATTTAAAACTTGGATGACCAACATCACCTGTCTCTACAGAAATAACTAACTCATCTACTTTTAAATCAATTATATTTTCTATATTCAACAAATATCCATTTGAGGTTATAGTAATCATGTATCCATCATCTTTAACTTTTTTTATCATATCCCAAAAATGCGGATTCATTGAACATTCTCCAATTCCTCCAAAAATAATATGTTCTACTTCTGGAAATTCTTTTAAATCAAACAATATTTTATCAAAGGTTTTTTTTGACATAAATCCTTCTTCATCGGTAAATGTATTTTTAAAACACATCGGACAGTCAAGATTACATCTAGAAGATAATTCGATATATACTTTTTTTAAATCGTTTTTTGGTCTTAATATTAATTCTCCTGATTTCATAATAAAATTATATTCTTTCATTTTATCATCTCCATGAATAAAATTCACATAGTTCATCTTTATATAATCCTTCTTTTCCTAACGGAATTCTCACAATTCCATCTGCCATTCTAAACGGGGATGCTATTCCAGATTCTCCTAAAATAGGATGAGCTAAAACTTCATTGCCTTTTTTTTCTAATTTTACAAATATGAACCTTTCTCTACCTTGTGCAGTTGGAACATTTGTTGTAATTTTAACAAAAAAGTCTGGTTCTGGAATAAAGACATTATGCCCAGAGATTTTCTTTAGTGTAGGAAATAAAAACAAAAATGAACTTACAATAAAAGAGGTCGGATTACCAGGTAACCCTAATATCACTTTTTCATTTGTTTTTCCGAAAATAACTGGTTTCCCTGGTTTAACCTGAACTCCATTATACAAAACTTCTCCAAAATGCTCTATTGTAGATAAAGAATAATCTCTTGCTCCTAGTGAACTTCCTCCAGATATAACTACTACATCTCCATTTTCTAATCCCCAATTTACACCTTCTTTAAATTCATCAGGGTCATCTTTTATCAACCCATATCTTTTAACTTCAAATCCAAAACTCTTTAACCATGACATTAAAGTATATGAATTCCCATCCCTAATTTGTGTTTTAACTCTTTTTTTAGTTGGTTCTACTACTTCATCTCCTGTGGGAACAATACAAACTGTTGGTTTTTTATATACTTTTATCTTTGTTATGCCTAAGCTCATTAAATTATGTATATGACCAATATTTATTTTTTCTCCTTTGTTTAATACTATAGCATCTTTTTTTACATCTTCATCTTTTGATAATACGTTTTCTCCTGGAGCTACAGATTTATATATTTCCACTCGTTTTCCAAATTCCTTTGTATTTTCAACCATAACAACAGCATTTGCACCTTTCGGTAACATTCCACCAGTTGGTATTTTTACACACTCTCCAGATTTTATTTCACCAAAATAATTTTCACCCATTAGTACTTCTCCGGCAATTTTTAAAAATGCTGGATTACCGTCTCTAGATCCAAAGGTATCTTCTGCAAATACCGCATATCCATCAACTGTAGATTTATCAAAACCAGGCAAATTTTCAGGTGAATATATATTTTCTGCACTTGCATACCCTAATGCGTCTTCAGTATTTATTTCAATTACTTTAGTTCTTATATCTAAATTATTAATAAAATTATTATAAACCTCGTATCTAGGTACAAACACTTGAAATCTTTTTTTCATAATACTACCTCCCATATTTTCCCTGTATCTTTTAATATATATCCACCAAGATTATATGCTTCTTCTTTAAATTCCTTAGAAGTAATTATATTCATAATTAATTCAAATCTTTTATCATTTATAAAGCTCTCATGAATTAGTAAATCATATCGTTCTAATGCTATTGGTACAAAATCAAGATCATATATATTTGCAGCTGCCTTAATACCTAAACCCACATCTGCCATATCTTTTTTTATTTTCAAAGCTAGATTTACATGTGAATATTCTTCATCTGAATAACCATGTATTTTTTTAGGAGAAATATCTTTTTTATCAAGGTAATAATCTAATAATATTCTTGTTCCTGCAGTTTTTTGTCTATTAATATACCTTACCCCGTCTTTAGTTAAATCTTCAAAGTCTTTAATATTTTTTGGGTTCCCTTTTTGAATTATAAACCCTTGTTCTCTATATGATAAATTCATTAATTTAAAATTATCCATATATTCTTTTATATAAGAAATGTTGTATTCCCCAGTTTCTGGATCAAGCAAATGCATACCTGCCATATGTGCATATCCCTTAGCAATTGATAAAATACCTCCTAAACTTCCTACATTCGCAGATACAATATTTATATCCTTATCATACTTTTTTATAAAATCTGCTAATAAATCTAATAACAAATCATGACTACCTGTAATTAATATATTATTATCTATTATGCTTTTGCTTCTTCTTAAATGAATAAATAGTTCATCCCCATCTTCAACAACCTCTACACCTTTATCAATAAAAACAATACCATCTTGATTAGAAATTGAAGAAATGTTAGCGGCACCTCTTTTTAAAGGTATTGCTATATAATTATTCTCTACTTTTCCAACACCAACTCTTAAATATTCTTTTTCAGTTATCGAAGAATGTATTCTTTTAGCAGAAATTCCTTCAATTTTTTCATTATCATAATATATTTCATATTTTGTTTTATTTAATAGTAATGGTTTTACTATATCTTCCATAATAATATTACAAGATACAGGAAAACCTGGTAATCCTATAACAGGTTTTTCATTTACTATACCTAATACAGCTGGTTTTCCTGGTTTTATGTTAATCCCATGAATGATAACCTTTCCAAGATCATTTATTGCATGATATGTAAAATCCTTTGAACCTGCTGAAGATCCAGCATTTAAAAGAATTAAATCATATTCTTTTATTTTTTCAAAAATTGTACTTTTTATTATTTCTAAATCATCAGAAAGTATTTCATTTACATCAACAATTGCATTAAGCTGTTCTAAATAGTTTTTTATCATTAAGGAATTTGTTTCTGGTATTTGGAAACCTTCCGTTAATTCTTCGGGTTTAACTATTTCATTACCAGTTGGTATTAATAATATTTTCATTTTTTTTATTACTGGAATTTCAAAAACCTTAGCCATCATTAAAAATGAGATATCAGCAGCTGTTAATGTATGGTATCTTGGAAACAGCATTTCACCTTTACAAATATCTTCCCCGACTTTTCTCACATCTTTATACGGATAAACGCTATTTCTTATTTGAACATGCTCATCATCAATTATCTCTATATTTTCAATCATAATAACACTGTCATATGGATTATTAATGGGGTACCCAGTGTTTATATACTTAAAATCTTTTTCTTTTTCTAAAATAATAGGGTTTGATTCATTAGTTCCATATGTTTTTTTGCTTACAACAGCTATTCCATCCATAGCACTACTATTATACGAAGGAACATTTTCATTTGCAAATATAGGTAACGCTGTAATTCTATTCATCCCTTCTCTTGTATTTATATATTCTAATTCATCTTTAGAAAAATAATCTTTTAGCTCTTTAAAATATACTGAAATAGATTCTTCTAAATCTTTTTTATTAAGATAAAATCTCCTTTTCAAAAAAATCCCCCCTATTTTATTTTATTTAAATTATACAATAAAATAACAAAAAAATGAAGATTATTATTAATTTAATCTATGAGAAATAAAAATTCCGGGTTTTGTAAAAAAAATGAAAAGTGATATAATTTTCTTGAAAATTTCTTTTCAGTAAAATATAAAGTTTTATTTATAAGGGGGGAATTATGATGAATTCATATGTAGTATCAATAAATATTTCAAGGAAAAAAGGAGTTACTAAAGAGCATGTTGATTTTGCTATTTTAAAAGAAAATTGGGGAATTGAGGGAGATGCCCATGCCGGTAATTGGCATCGTCAAATTTCAATGCTTTCAGAAGAAAGTATTGATAAAATGCGAAAATATGGTTATGAATTAAATTATGGTGATTTTGCTGAGAATATAACTATAAAAAATGGTGATATATATAAACTTCCAATAGGCACAAAGGTAAAAATTGGTGATACATTATTAGAAATAACGCAAATTGGAAAAGAATGCCATACGTCATGTGCAATTTCACAAACTATAGGTAAGTGCGTTATGCCATTAGAAGGTATATTTTTAAAAGTATTAAAAGGTGGAGAAATAAAAGTTGGTGATGAAGTAATATTTTTTATAAACGAAAAACTTAATGTATAAGGAGGAAAAATGGAAAGAAATATTCATAAAAATTATATTCATAAAAAAATATTTATCATAATATTATTGATGTTGTCTATAATTTCTTTTTCGGATAATTTAGTTATTTTTCATGCTGGGTCATTAACAAACATATTAAATGAATTAAAAAATAATTTTGAAAAAATACATCCTGAAACTAATGTTAGATTAGTAAGTTCAGGAAGTCTTGTTTTAGTAAGGAAAATTTCTGAATTAAATCAAAATGCTGATCTAGCCTTTGTTGCTGATTATTCTTTAATACCTAAATTTTTATATCCTAAATATGCGAAATATAATATTATTTTTTCTAATAATAGTATAGTCTTAGCATATACTGATAAATCAAAATATAATGATATTATTACCAAAGATAATTGGTATAATATTATTTTTAAAAAGGGAGTTATTTATTCACATTCAAATCCTAATTTAGATCCTTGCGGATATAGAACATTAATGACATTGCAATTAGCCGAAAAATATTATAATTTAAACGGTTTGTATAACAACTTTATAAATTCTAAAAATAGAATGATATTAAAAAAATCTGTAGATATCATCGCTTATTTAGAAGCAAACGAAATTGATTATGCGTTTTTATATAAATCAAATGCTATTCAAAGTAACTTGAAATATATTGATCTTCCAAATGAAATTAATTTATCTTCAAATAAATTTGATGAAATTTATAAAAACGTGTTTGTTGAAGTCCCGAGAGATGGTGAAAAAACAAAAATTTACGGAAAAGCAATTAATTATAGTTTTACAATATTAGAAAATGCAAATAATAAAAAAGATGCTATAGAATTTATAAAATTCATATATTCAGAATTAGGCAAAAAAATTTTTGAAGATAAATTTATGAATTTATTTGTAGATGTTGATAATCCAAATAATCTACCTGATGAATTAAAAAACATGTGGGGGTATTAAATGAATTTATATATTAAAAATATATTTATCAAATTAGATAAATTTGAATTAAAAATTGATAATTTAAAAATAAAATCTGGTGAATATATTTATATTATTGGACCTACTGGTTCAGGCAAGACTTTATTATTAGAAAGTATAGCTGGTTTTATTATTCCTAAATCTGGTGAAATTTTTTTTGATAATAAAAATGTAATTTCATTACCTCCAGAAAAAAGGAATGTTGGATTTATGTATCAAAATTATCACTTATTTCCACATTTGAATGTAAAAAAAAATATCGAGTTCGGATTGAAAATGAAAAAAAATTATGATAAAAATTTTTTAAATTATATAGTATCTAAGTTAAGTATAGGAAAATTACTAAACAGAAATATACAAAATTTATCTGGAGGGGAAAAACAACGTGTTGCATTAGCAAGAGCATTGGTAATAAAACCCAAAATACTTCTTTTAGATGAACCTTTGTCCGCGCTAGATCAAGATACTAAAAAAGATATTTTAAAATTATTACACGAATTAAATTTAGAATATAAATTAACAACTATACATGTTACACATGATAGGAATGAAATAATAAATGATTGTAGAGTATTTAAAATAAATAATGGAATTTTATCGGAGGAACAAAATGTTCAAGAATATAATTATAACTATTAGTTTATTATTTATTATTTTCATCATTTTACCTTTTATAACTGTTTTTTTAAATGTAGATTATAAATTATTATTTGAAATTTTCAAAACACCTGAATTTTTAAACGCTGTTAAAACTACATTTTTAGCTGCATTAGTTGCAACTATATTTGCTATAATATTTGGAATACCCTTTGCATATGCTATAACAAGGTATAATTTTCCATTAAAAAGTCTTTTTGAGGCGATAATAGATATTCCGCAAACAATTCCGCATACAGCAGCTGGTATAGCATTATTAATGACATTAGGACGTTCATCTGTTTTAGGAAAAGGCGCATCAATAATAGGTATTTCTTTTGTACAAACATTTTGGGGTGTAGTTGCTGCTATGGGATTTTTAAGTTTTAGTATATTAGTTAACTCAGTGAAGGAAGGGTTTAAAAAAGTAGATATTCGTTATGAAAAAGTAGCTCGCTCTTTAGGAGCAACACCTTTTAAAGCATTTTTTTATGTATCTCTACCTTTAATAAAACACGACATACTCACTGGTGCATTGTTAATGTGGGCTAGAGGGATTTCAGAATTTGGTGCTGTAGCTATATTAGCTTATTATCCAATGACATTATCTGTACTAACTTATGACAAATTCCAAGGTTATGGTCTTAAACAAGCCTTGGCTATTACGGCTTTAATATTTATTATGTCGATGATTATTTTTATTGTTATAAGGATAATTCAAAATATATGGAAATATACAGAATCGAGGTAATTCGTATGATTGATAAATATAATAGAGAAATTGATTATGTCAGATTATCTATTACTGATAAATGTAATTTCAGATGCAATTATTGTATGGATGAAAACGCTAAATTTATGAAAGAAGAAGAATTACTTTCTTTAGATGAAATTAGAATTTTAGTACGTACATTAAAGAATTTAGAATTCAAAAATATAAGGCTAACTGGGGGAGAACCAACTCTCAGGAAAGATATTATTGATATATCGAAAATAATTCAAGAAACATTTGGTAAATTTAGTATTACTACTAATGGATCTTTAATGAATATTCTTGCCAAAGACTTAAAAAAGAATGGTTTGGAAAATGTAAATTTTAGTCTCGATTCATTAAACAGATATACGTTTAAAAAAATCACAAAAAGAGATGACCTAAATAATGTTCTTTTAGGACTAGAAAAATCTTTAGAAATAGGTTTAAATGTAAAAATAAATACAGTAATTCAAAAAACGAATTTAAGTGAAGTTTTTGATTTAATAGCTTTTGCTGCTAATCACAAAATACCTATTAGGTTTATAGAATTAATGCCTATTGGAAATAATTATAACGATGATGATTTTATAAGCGAGGATATTCTTAAAGCAAAAATTGAAGAAAAATATACATTAATTCCATATAACAAAAATATTGGAATTGGTCCTTCAAAATATTATATTGTAAAAGAATTAAATTCTTACATTGGGTTTATATCTGCTATTACACATAATTTTTGTTCATTATGCAATAAAATTAGAATCTCTGCTAAAGGAGATATTTATCCTTGTCTTGCCTTTGATTATCATGTTTCACTTAAAAATTATTTTTATAATGAAAAATCTTTAGAAAAAAGAATACAAATGGCAGTTTTAGAAAAACCTCAAAAACATTATTTAAACGAAATTAAAAAAATTACACCTATGCATAAGATGGGAGGATAATATGAATTTTACTCATTTAGATGAAAATGGAAATGTGAAAATGGTTGATGTTTCAAATAAGGAAATTACTTCTAGAATAGCTAAAGCACATGGCAAAATTATAATGAAAAAAGAAACATTGAAAGCTATATTAAATGGCGATATTTTTAAAGGGAATGTTTTAACAACAGCCAAAATTGCAGGAATTATGGGGGCTAAAAAAACCTCTGAATTGATACCTATGTGTCATAATATTTTTATTTCTAAAATAGAGATAGAGTTTAAAATAAATGAAGATAATATAGAGATTTTTTCTTTAGCAAAAACAGAATCAAAAACTGGGATAGAAATGGAAGCGTTAACTGCCGTTAGCATAGCAGCTTTAACAATATATGATATGTGTAAAGCAATTGACAAAGAAATGGAAATCACTGAAATATATCTTTTAGAAAAAGATGGAGGAAAAAGCGGACATTTTAAAAGAGGTGATAATTGATGAAATATTATGTATTAACCTTAAGTGATAAAGGTTCAAAAGGTGAAAGAGAGGATATAAGTGGAAAAGTAATACAAGAAATTATGAATTCTATAAATGGAGAATTAGTTGGATATAAAATTTTACCGGATGAAAAAGATTTAATAACTAAAGAATTAAAAGAATTAATAAATAAAGATATAGACATTATTTTAACTACAGGTGGCACAGGATTAACACCTAGAGATGTTACACCAGAAGCTACTTTGGAGGTTATTGAAAGAAGAATTTATGGAATGGAAATTGCTATGATAGTTGAAGCATTAAAACATACTCCTCATGGGATGTTATCAAGAGCTATTGTTGGTGTAGCAAAAAATACTATTATTATAAACTTACCTGGAAGCCCAAAAGCTGTAAAGAAAAATTTAAATGTACTATTACCTGCAATCCCTCATGCAGTAAAAAAAATTAATAATATTGGCGGTGATTGTGCAAGATAAATGACATTATAGTGTCATTTATCTTATTATGAGAATATCTTCTAAATCTTTTCTTGCGTATTTATGTTTATTATCTATTGAGTATCCAATTGGAAGTATTACTTCAAGTTTGTAATTTTCTGGTGGATTTATAAATCTTGATATTTCATTATAATTAGAAGGCGTATATGTAACTGTTGATAATCCTTTTTCTTCCAACGCTAAAAGTAAGTAACCAATTGATATCCATACAGATTCTTTTGAGAATGGTGATTTTGAATTTGAAAATACAAATAATAAATATGGGGCTTCTGATAAAAAATCTTTTTCCCAAGAAAAGCTCATTTTATCCAACCATTCTTTTAATCTGCCTTTAGAATTTTTATAAAAAGCTTTTTCTCCTTTTTCACAAATTTCTCTAATTTTTACTTTTTCTTCTTTGTTTGTTATTAAAATAAATAACCAAGGTTGATCATTTTTTCCAGATGGGGCTTCTTTTGCAATATTTATAGCATATTTTATATCTTCTATTGGTGGAATATCCTTAGAAAACTTTCTGACTGTTTTTCTGTTTTTTGCTAATTCTAATATATTCATTTTATACCTCCTATATATCAATATCGTATTTTACATTATAATTTTCTTCATAAACTGCTTTTTTTGCTAGTTCATCAGATATTTCATTATATTTTTCTCCAGAATGTGATTTTATCTTTTTGAATCTTATTTTAAAGAAATTACAATAATAGTTATATTTTTCTTTATATATTTTTGTTAAATCCGCATTTGT
Organism: Marinitoga sp. 38H-ov; assembly: GCF_011057715.1. NCBI lineage: Bacteria > Thermotogati > Thermotogota > Thermotogae > Petrotogales > Petrotogaceae > Marinitoga > Marinitoga sp. 38H-ov. Next base: position 49,129 of record NZ_LNGH01000002.1, on the reverse strand, counting down.
TTTCCATAGACCTAAAGCCCATTTTTCTATACCTTCATAATCATAATTTATTTCAATACATTTTAAATTTTCATTTTTTGCATATTCAAATGCAAGTAATGCTGCAAATATTTCTCCAGCCACGTTCCTATGTTTTATATACTCTTCTTTTATATATCCTTTCCAATATTTCTCAATAGTATCTTTTAAAACTACAAATCCCGCTCCAAATTTTCTAATATTATGATCATAACTGCCATCTATATAAATTTTTATACATTTTTCGTTTTCTATATAATTATTTTTTTCTATATCATTTTTCTGTAATTCTTCCATATTATTTTGTTTTTCTAAATCAAATATATTTAAAAATTCAAAAGCTGTTTTTTCATCTGTTGATTCCATTACCTTTAACCGTGTAGGTTCGAAATTTTTATTATAATATAATTGAACTTTTAAATATTCATTGTTCTTTTTTATATAATATATTTCTTGATATTTAAAATGTTCAACACCGATTATTTCAAAATATTTATCTGAAATTATATCTCTAAAAGCAAGATATAATTCTTTTAAATGAGAATTTGAAAAATTTAAATTATAAGAAATATTTATATTTTTCTTTATATAAAAATCATTCTTTAATTTCAATTTGTTATATGGAAATGTTCTTATAGGTAATTCTTTAATATATACACACTTCTTTGCCCTTGTTATAGTTGTATATAGCCATTGATAATATTCTTTTGTTTTTGGTGAATTATAATAATATGGATCAATAAATACTTTATCCCATTCACCGCCTTGTGCTTTATGTGCTGTTATAGCATAACCATATTTCACATGTAAAGCATTAAAGTATGGATCATTTTCCATAATTCTTATAATAAAATCTAATGGTAATTTTGTTTCTTGAGATAAGTTATTTATACAAAAACTATAGATAGCTTTTTTTAAATTAATATCTATATCTGTATTTTTTGAAAATAATGAATTTGATATTATTTTAAATTTTATAATTTCATCTGAAAATACATTTTTTAAAGCCAAATCATAAAAATCTAAAATTATATGTTCATTCTTTCCGACAAAAGCATCTTTTTTTTCATGGTTTAATATATCAATGACTTTAAAAAATTCTCCATTAAATATAGTTTTTTCATTAAAATAGGTATTTTTTGTATTTAATAATATATCGCCTATTTCAATTTTATTTTTAAATCCTAATTTATTTCTAATTTTTAAATTATATTCTATAGCTTTTTCATTTGTTGAGGTTATTATTATATCTTTTCCAAGTTCTTTATAATTATATTTGTTTGTGAATAAATCAGTCTTGATAAAATTATTATTGTATTCAAGTTTTAGATTAATAAAAGTATTATTATTAATATTTTCTTTAATTTTATTAGCGTTTTTTAAAATATAACTTTCACTTTTTTGTCTAATAACCTCATTTAGAAATAGTTTTTCTCCTTTTATATTAAAATTTTTTTCAATATATTCAATATTTAGAGCTGGAGAATATCTTGAGTTTATTGGAGGAAGTTGATATTCATCTCCTAAAAATATTATTTTATTAGATTTCCCCATTTTTATATAATTTATAAGATCAGATAAGATTTTTCCACTACCAAATATCAAATTATCATCTAATTGATGTGTGTCTGATATCATAGAGCTTTCGTCTAATATAAAAATTGTGTTATTATAAATTGTGTCTTTTAATTTAAAATAAATTTTAATTTCATCATTATTTAAATTTATCTCTTTATGAAATAAGCTATAAATTTCGCTATGGATAGTTTTAGCTTTAAAATTTGACTTCATATAAATGATTTTAGCCGCTCTTCCTGTGGGAGCTAAAATCATAAAGTTTAAATTTTTTCTATGTAGATATTTTACAAACTGAGAAATTAAAAATGTTTTACCAGTACCAGCACTACCTTGAATAATTAAAAAATCTAAAGAGTTATAAATAAATTTATCTAATTCTATAGCTACATATTTTTGATCTTTAGTTAAATTATAATTATAAAGAAAATCTAAAAACATTTTTATCACCTAAATATATTTTTTTTTAATTATATCATATATATAATTTTTTTTAATGTTTTATGTAATTATGATATAATTTTATAAATAATGATTTTGGAGGGATTTTATGAAAAAAGCTATTATTATTGATTTAAATAAAAAACATTTTGAGAATATTTCAAATTTTTTGATCCCAATATATGAATCAGATCCATTAAATTTTGTATTTCTTGGGCCTTCAGGCGATTATGTAAAACAAGTAGCAGAAAATGTAGCAAAAAAAATAAATAAAACATTAAATAGAGATGCATTTAGGGTTATAAATCAATATATTGTTGAATTATTTAAAAAATATGAACCATCTTCGCTTTTTATTGATAGAGAATTTTTAAAAGCCTATATAGCAAAAGAGTTAGAGGACTTAATAGAAATAGAAAAAAATAATATCGAATTTAAAAATTATATAAAAACTTTATCTAAATCAAAACAGTCAATTGAATATTTATTAGAAATTTTTGAAAGAAAATGGGAAATTAATAGAATATCAGAAAAAGATATTATTGAAAAAAATAAGTTATATTCTGAAATAGATAAAGATATTGAAAGTGATGACAGATTATTAAAATTATATAAACATTTAGAGGAAAAATTAGAAAATATATTAAATGAAAAGTTTGATAATTCAAGGACAGAAAATAAAAACTACGATCAAATTAGCGTATTTAAGTGGTTTTATGAAGATTTTTCAAAAGTTAAAAAAAAGCTAGGAAATACTTTGGTAATTGGTGGTTTTTTCGACTTACAACCTATTTTACTGAAAGTATTAAATGTATTATTTAATATGTTTGATAATGTATATTTTCTTGCTTGGAATTCAGTAAATGAAGAATCATTTGATAGTTTAAATAGAATACAATTGTTTTTAGAAGAAAATGGTTTTATTATTAATAATAAAATAAATGATTTGAAAAATATTTTTTCTAATACCAAATTTTATAAAGCAAAATTTAAAAATAATGTTTTGGAAATAGAAAATATTGCAAAGGAAATAAAAAGAAAAATATTATATGAAAATTTTGAGCCTCAAGATTTCGGAATAATTGTTCCTGATAGTCAAACTGCAAATGCATTTGCAGAGTTTTTTGAAGAGTTAAAAGTTCCATATAGATTAAAAAATGATATTCCACTTTCAGAAAGCTTAGTTGTTTCAAAATTATTATTACCTTTAAAAACGAAATATTCCGGATATGAGATAAATGATTTAATCGCATTAGTAGAAACAGGATATGGAGGAGAAAGAACATTATCGATAGATGAAATAGAAAACATATTAAAAAATTTAAATTTATTCTATGATTTCCCAAAATCTTCATTAAAAAATAGAAAAAATAAATGGTTGAACACAATGCAAAAAAGAATAAATGAAATAGAGGATGAAATTAATTTTTCAGATGAAAAAGAAAGACTTGAAAAACAGTTGGAAGAAATAAAAGAAGTATATTCTTTATTTGGATCTCTATTTAATCTTTTAGAAGAAATAGATAAAAATGATTTTGAACTTTCATATTATAGAAAACTATTAAATAATTGGATAAACGCTGGAATAATTAATTTTAAAAACTTAGAAAAGGTAGAAAGCGAACTAAATGCGTTATATAAGTTTCAAGAATTATTATTAAAAACAGAAAAAAACTTAGAAAAACTACTTACAGGTAATATCAAACTTTCAAAATTCTATAATATTTTATCTAGTTTAATAGAGACGGAAAAATATAGAATTTCAGAACGCTACTCAAATACTGTGGAAATTTTTACTTTAAATGATTCAAGATTTGTATACAAAAAATATAAGATTTTTGTATCTTTTACTGATAATAATTATCCATCTATAGGCATCAATCCACTTCTTTCATATATTACAGAAAATAATAATTATTCTAAAATTTCTGAACTACAATTTAGAGAAAATTTATATATTTCAATGATTTTTGCTGATAATATTATTTTCACATATCCAAAAGCTACTCTTTCTGGAGAAGAAATATTATCTTCTCCATATGAAAAGGATTTTGAAAAAATATTTAAAATACAAGAATATAATTTCCTTTCAAAAAGTGAAGAAATCATTCCTGGAAATACAAATGAAATTTATTCGTTTAATCAAGCTGCATTGTATTTTTCATATAATAATTTAAATTCTAATATAGATGAAATTAATAAAATTATTGATGAAGTAAATGAATTAAGCAATATAAAAAATAATTGGATTTTAAATGAAGAATTTGATATTGGAGAGATTAGTCACAATAAAATATCTACATATGTGGACTGCCCTTTTAAATATTATTTAAATTATATAGCAAAAATAAAAACAAATAAGGATTTTTCCATATTTTATAAAGGTAATTTGAAACATAAGATAATGAAAGAATTATTTGATAAATATCCCAGTTATAATAATATAAAAACCAAATTACAAAATACAGATGAACTATATAAGGAAATAAAAAGTATTGCGTATGATGTTTGGGATAATTCCGGCGTTGAAGAATTAAAAACATATAATATAGTAAAAGAAATTGAAATAGAAGAAACTTCTGTAGAATTAGTGAATGTAATTGAAAAATTAATAACCTCTTATATTTATTTTGGTTCTGCAAGATCAAAAAATAAAGAAGAAAAAACTATATTATATAACAAGGTATTAAAAAGCGAATATTCTATTAAAGGAGATTATAATAACTATTCTTTATTTTCAAGAATTGATAGGATAGATGAGCTAAATGAAGACTTAATTTTTGAATACAAAAAAAATGAATTAAAACCAAATAAAAAAAATGAAGAACAAACATATTCTATTATTGATTATAAGAATAAAAATAGTTTTCAATCAGAACAACTATTTTTTTATTATTTACTTCTATTAAACAATGATGAATGGAAAAGACTAATAAAAGACAAATCAACTTTTCTTAGTTTTTTACCAATGAGTGAAATAAATGGAAAATACAAATCATTACAATGGATAAAAATAGAAAATGAGAGTATATATATTAAATATCCAGGAAATTCCACATCATATGAACAAGTTAGCTTAAGAGAATTTGAAAACTGGTTTAATGATATTATTAATTCCATTAAAAATGCAGAATTTTTCCCTGCTTTTATTAATGAGAATAACAATTTAAAGCTTAGATTTTTAGATTATTTAAAAGATAAAGGTTATAATGTACAAAATTCTAATGAAAAATATTATTCTTGCATAATAGGGAATGGGGATTATTGCGAATACCAAAAATTATGTAGTCTATTATTATGGACCGGTGATTATACACTAAAAAATAGAAGTCATATTACAAGAGGTGAAAATAATGCCTAATGTATTAAATATTGAAGAAATGAAAAAAAACTTAGATAAAAACTATTTTATATCTGCTTCAGCTGGCACAGGAAAAACATATACTATAACACAATACTATTTAGCAATATTAGAAAAATACGAAAAGGAAAATAATCCCGATATTGTTCAAAATATATTAGCAGTTACATTTACTAATAAAGCTGCGGGTGAAATGAAAGAAAGAATTTTAGAAGAAGTAGATAAAAAATTAGAAAAAGGGAAAAATTATAAATATTGGAGACAAGTAAAAACTAATTTAAATAGATCATGGATAATGACTATAGATAGTTTTTGCTCTAAAATATTAAGAGATAATAATATTATTATTGGTGTTGATCCTAATTTTACCATTATTAATGAATTAAGAATGGAGTTGGAAATAGAAAAAGCTATATATAATACTTTGAAAATATTATTTCAATTATACGAAAATACAGAATATGACTTAAATGAATTAACTAATTTTTTAAACGATAGAAAATACACAGTCAATAAATATTTAAAAGAAATATTAGAGAATAAAGAAATATTTGAAAAATCTTTAAAATATATACTTAAAGAATTGAAATTAGATACATTTAAAAATGTATTGTCTGATACATTAAAAAATTGGAGAACAGAAATGAAATTAAGTTCTGTTCCAGAATTAGATTTAATCAATAAAGATTTTAATGATGTATTATGGTTATTTAAAATATCTGTATTAATTGCTCAAGAAATATATTATTCATATACAAATGATCAATATCAATTTGATTTTAAAGGAGTACTTGATAAAACACTGGAAACTTTAGATGAAGAAAGAATAAAAGAAAAATACCAAAGAAAATTTAAATATATTATAGTTGATGAGTATCAAGATACAAATTTTCTTCAAAAAGCGTTATTTGATAAGATTCATAATAAAAATAATTATATATTCTATGTTGGAGATAGAAAGCAATCAATTTATAGATTTAGAGGTGCTGATGTATCTGTTTTTGCTGTTACAGAGAAAGAGTTTGATGAAAATAGCAGATTTCAATTAAACATAAACAGACGTTCAAATGCTTCAATTGTAGAATTTGCAAATGCTTTCTCAAAAGATGTTTTGTTTAATAAAGAGTTTTTAGAAAATTATTCCAAAGAAGAATACATAGACGTTTTTAATAGCTTATTATATAGTGAAGATAAGGATAAATCAGAATATGAAAAAGAAACCAAAGATGACGTTATTCCAACTATTGGGAATAATGATATACATAGAATAAAATATGTGTTTGTTTCTAAAGATAACAAGAATTATGTGGAATATGAAACAATTGCTAAAACTATTAATTCTTTAATTGGGAAAAAAATGAAATTTAGAAAAAGAGAAAATGGAAAAATAGTTTTTGAAGAAAGAGAAATTAAATATAATGATATAGCTGTTTTGGTTAGAGAATTAAAAAATTCAGAAGAACCTATTAGAATTGCTTTTAAAAAGTATAATATTCCTTTTTATATTTTAGGTAGTAAATCATTCTATAACAAAAACGAGGTTCAGACTGTATTACTAGCATTAAACGCTGTACAAAACCCACATAATGATTTTAATTTTATAAGCTATATGATGTCTTTAATGGTTGGAATGAATTTTGAAAAATTAAATAAATTAGTAAAAATTAAAAAAGAAAAAAAATATGAATCATTATATGAAACAGTTGAAAAAGAAAATATATTATCTGATTCTGAAAAAAAAGGATTTGAAGTTTTAAAAAAGTATGTAGAATTAAAATATTATTTAAAGCCCACTATTATCTTAAAAGGGTTAATTACAGAAAATAATTATTTATCCAAATTAACTATACTACCTGATTCTCATTATGCAATAGCTAATGTGAAAAAACTTATAAACGAAGCAGAACAATATAATACATTAGCGGTTTCGTTTTCAGAATTAATTAGATTACTTAGAAAAACATCTGAACTTACAGAAAGTGAAGCAGCTATAGAAGATGAAAAACAAAATGTTGTAAGGGTTTTAACTATACATAAATCAAAAGGTTTAGAATTTCCAATTGTGATTTTAAGTGGATTAGATAAAAAATCACAAATTAATAGTGAAGAAAAAAGTGATGAAGATATGAAAATATCTAAAGAAAATGTTGAATTTTCTCTTCCGGATAATAATATAAGATATTTCATATTAAAAAAATTATTTTTAAAAAAGATAAAAAGTATGGATATATCTTCACTGTCTATGCAGGATAAGATAAAAATAGAACTTGGTGAAAAATATTTAAAAATGTTTGATATTAATAAATTTTTAGAAGATACCGAAGAATTAAGATTGCTATATGTAGCTATAACAAGACCTAAGGAAATGTTGATTCCTATTATTGTTGAAAATAAAAAATCCAATACTTTATCTGAATTATTTAAAAAAGTTAAATATGAAAAAATAGATATCATTTCTTCAAATGATATAAAATACGAAATTAAACCTAAAGAAAATATTAATAATAATATGACGGCTGATATTAATGAAAAAAACTTAAAAGATTTAAATTATTTTGCGTATAAGAAATATATTGCACCTACATATATCATAAATGAATTAAAAAGAGAGGAAACCAGCGAAGATTTAACAGATGAAAATTATATAAAAGTGGATTTAAATGATTTCTTTTCTGAACAGGAATATATTTTTAAGGGCACTGAATTACATTCTTTAATGGAAAGTATAAATAGTTTTAGCCAAATAAAGAATCTAATTAAATTAGATATACTTCCAAAAGAATTAGATAATAATTTGATAAAAAGATTATTTTCATATGAAAATTATAAAACAGAATGGCGATTAGTAAAAAGAAAAATAATAAATAATAAAGAATATATGATTTTTGGGGTTCCTGATAGGGTCGTCTTTGAAAATAATAATATTGAAATATTGGATTATAAATATTCTGATTTAAATAATCCTGAAAAAATTAATGATTACAAATTCCAATTACAGTTTTATATGTATCTTTTAAAAGATTTTGGATTCCCTAAAAAAGGTTATGTTATTAGTTTGAAAAATGGGAAAATAATAGAAGTAGAACCAAATGAAAAATTTGAAAAGCTATTAGAAGAGAAAATAATTAAATTATAATTGTAGGTGAAAAAATGAAGATATTGCATACATCTGATTGGCATTTAGGAAGGCGCCCTGTTGGTGGTATTGGTGAATATTCTAAAACAAGATATGAAGATTATTTTAATGCGGCTGAATATATAGTTAATGAAGCTATCAAAAATAAAGTAGACGTATTTATAATCGCAGGAGATTTATTTGATAGAAGTTCATTATTACCTGATATATTATTTAGAACTGAAAAAATATTAAATAAATTAAAAGAAAATAATATAGATGTGTTATTAATTGAAGGTAATCACGATAAGATATATACTCATGACGATTCATGGATAAAGTATTTAGAAAATAGGAATTTAGTTATAATGCCAAAAACTAAAAAAATTAATGATAATTTTATTTTTGAACCATATATCAAAGATAATATTTATTTCTATGGAGTGCCGTATCAGGGAGTAATAATTGATGAAGTTTTGATTGAATTATCAAAAAATATTGATGAAAATAATAAAAATATTGTTATTGTTCATACCGGTATTGGAGGAAATTTTATTCCTGGATGCACAAAAAGTGAAATTATTGACCTTTTTAAAGGTAAAGTTTTATATATAGCTGGAGGTCATTTGCATACATATAAATATTATCCTAAAGAAAATCCATATTTTTTCGTACCAGGATGTCCAGAATACTGGGATTTAAATGAAAAAGGTAATAAAAGTTATATTATATATGATACCGAGACAAATAAATATGAATTTTTTGAATCAAAAAAAAGAAAAATATCTACATACAATTTTGATTCAAATTTTTTTGAAATAAAAAATTTAGATATTGAAAAAGGTGAAATAATTAAAATAAATATTAATTCAAAAAACAGTATTGATAATATCGATAATTATGAAAAAATATTATTAGAAAAAGGTGCGCTAAAGGTGATATTTAATATAAATTATTCTAATATATCAGAAAGTTATGATATAGAAAACATAGATAAAAAAGTTATAGAAGAAAATATTATAAAAACATGGGATAATATTTATTCTGCAAATAGTAAAAAAACTATTGAATATTTGGAAACATTAAAAAATAAGGTATATGATAATTCACAAGAAATCTTTGATTCATTTGATCATTTTTTAGATGTGATTTTAGAAGGTGAAGAAAATGAAAATTAATAAAATTCAATTAAGAAACTATAGAAATCATAGAGATACTACACTTGAATTTAAATCTGGAATAAATTTATTATTAGGTAAAAACGGTGCAGGGAAAAGCTCCATTTTTGAAGCTTTAGGCATAGTTCTTTTCGATGTTGAACCAAGAGATAACAACTTAAAAAACGCTGTAAGCAAAGAAGAAAAAACAGCAACAATAATTGTTGAATTTACTGGAAATGATTTTGTTGATTATATTGTAGAGAGAAAAATAGGCAGTCAAAGCAAATATGTTTTAAGGGATATAAATGGAAATATTATATCTGAAAGAAAAAATATTGTTTTAGAAAAAATTGGTGAATTAGCTGGTATAAATGGTAAAAATACTAAAGATATTTTTAAAAATATAATTAGTGCATATCAAAATGATTTAGTAAATATTTTTAATCTAACCCCTGCTTTAAGAAAAGAATTGTTTAATAAAATATTTGATACAGAAATTTATGAAAAAATATTTTCTTCGCTTTTAAGTGTTGAAAATGAATACAGTAAAAAAATATTAGCAGATAATGAAAAAATTAATATATTATCTGAACAATTGAAGAATTATGAAAATATTGAAGACAACATTAAAGATATTAAAAATAATATTTTTAATATTGAAAAAGAAAAAAATGAGTTAGAAGAAATATTTTCTAATTTAGAAAATGAAAGAAAAGCCATTCAAAAAAAACTTGATGATCTAAAAACATTAAATAATACTTTATATAACGAAAAAGAAAAGAAGAAAATTTTAGAAAAGAATAAAAATACTATTGAAAAACAAATAATTGAATCTCAAAAAGCTACAGAAATAGTTAATAATACTGAAAGTGGATATAATGAATATATTGAAATAGAGCATGAATTAAATAATTTGTATATGAAAGAAAGAGAGTTGAGAAATAAAGAAAAAGAACTTAAAAAAATACAAGAGGATATAAATAAAAAATTAAATAATATTAACGTCTTAGAAGTTGAAATAAAAAATATTAATGAGAAAATAGAAGAAAGTGAAAATTCTATAAATGAATTATTAAGCGAAAACTTAAAACTAAACAATAATTTAATAGAGAAAACAAATGAATTGAATAATATTATTAATACTGAAAAAAAATTATTAGAAGATTTTGAGTTATTTAAAAGAGATTATGAAAAGTATAAAGAATTAGAAAGAAGTATAAATGACATTAACAATAAAATTTCAGAAGAGGAATATTTAAGAAAAATTTTAAAGGAGAAAGAGGATGAATTGAATATTTTTCAAAATTCTTTAGATGATATAATTTTGAAATTATATGAAAAAAAAGAATTTGAGTTTAAGCAAAAAGAAGTGATTTTAAAATTAGAAAATATAAAAAAATCTAAAGAACAACTACAAGATGGTATTTGCCCCATTTTAAATGAAAAATGTATTAACTTAGAAAAAAAAGGCGGGAGTACTAATTACTTTGATTTAAATATTATAAATTTAGAAAAAGAAATAGAATTTATTAATGAAAAATTAATATCTTTAGTAGATTTAGAAAATAAAAAGGGCACATTGGAAAATAAAATTAATGATGTCAAAGTACATATTGAAACTATAAAAAATAAGTTGTTAGATATAGAAAAAATTAAAAATCAAAAAGAGGAAAAAATTATTGAAAAAAATAATATAGAAAAAATATACGAAAATCTATATGAGAAAAAAAATGATTTTGAAAATAAGAAAAATAATATTATTTTTAAAAAAAGCAAATTGGAAAATGAATTAAAAAATCTAAAGGAAAATATAGATAAAAATAATGTGGAAATAAACAAATTAAAAAATAATATTGATGATTTGAATAAAAACAAAGAATCACATTTATTGGAAATAAAGGAATTAAATAGTGGTATACATACTTTAACTTTAAAAGAAAAAGAATTATCAAAAATATTAGTAGAAGTAGAAAGCATTGAAAACAATATTAGAGAAAAAGAAAAGAAAAAATTATTATTAAAAGAAAAATACGAAGATTATATAAAAAATAAAGATTTAGCTGAGAAATTAGAAAAATTCAATTTAGACTTAGAAAAAATAAATAATGAAATATCTCATATATCAAATAACATACTAAATCTCAATAAGAAAGTAAATGAATATGATAATATAGAGGTATTAAACAACGAATTATCTAAAATCGAATCAAAAATTAGCGATTTACACAAAAAAAGCACTGAAATTTCATCTAAGCTAAGCGAATATAAAAATGAATTAAAAAATCTAAATATAAAATTACAAGAAAAAATGGAAATTGAAAAACAAAAAAATAAATATGAATTAAGTTTAAAAAAATACGAATTAAAATTAACCCTAACAAAAGATTTTAGAAATAACATAAAATCTATGGGAAAATATGTTAGTTCCGAATTTACAAAATTCATATCATCATTAGCTACAGAAAATTATAGAAAGATGACTGGAAAAAATGAAACTATTATTTGGGATTCTGAAAAAGATTATTTAGTAATACTTGAAGATCCATCAAAAGGTAAAAGAGAATTTTCAATTTTATCTGGCGGTGAACAAGTAAGTGTTGCTATATCACTCAGAACAGCTTTAGCAAATTTATTATCAAAAGCTAATTTATATATATTAGACGAACCTACTATAAATCTTGATGAAGAAAGAAGAAATATGTTAGCTGAAAACCTTAAAAATATGCTGAACGAAATTGAACAAGCTTTTATAGTAACTCATGATGGAACTTTTTCTGAAATGGCAGAAAATATTATTGAGTTATAAATTTAATAATATCAAAGAAATTAAAATTGTAAAAAGGCCAACTTTTTGATTGATACTAATTTTTTCTTTGAAATAGAAATAACTAACTAATGTAATTAATAATATACTTCCTGTAGAATAGGAAATAAATACAATTGGAGCTGATATATTATCTAATGCCAATATTAAGAAATATGAAGAAAACAAATTTGGTATTCCCACTAAAAAGCCTATAATAATATCTTTTTTTGATAGTTTTTTTACTTTAAATAAACTAAATATCATAGCTGATAAAAATACAAAAAATAAGAATATATCTTTTTGTTCAATCATACCGTATTTCTGAAAAATTTTGTTAGTAAATTCGGATATTCCTCCAAATAAAGATAATAATATTAAATCGGAATTTATTTTTATCCCTTTAGCAGGAAAATAAATGATTATTATTCCTAATATCGCTAAAAATATTCCCGCTAAGTTAATAATTTTAGGTATTTCTTTCCATATTACCATTGATAAAAAAACTGGATATAAAATACCTAATTTAGCAAAAGCTCCAGAAAGTGTTGCTCCATTATTTTTAATGCTTTTTTGGTAAAATAAGAATGAAAGAAAAAATATTAATCCTGTTGGAATACCAAGTAGAATTGGAAAATTTGTAAAATTTTTATCTATTAAAAAAAAACTAATCATTGATGCTATAAAATAATTAGCTGAAGTTACTAAAAAAATATTTGGTTTGAATTTTTGTGAATATTTAAATATTAAAGCGATAAGAGAACTGCATATTATAGCTAAAATTAAATTAATCATAAATACCTCCTATGAAAGGGTGATAAAGTGAAAAAAGTATTTTTTATTATTTTTAGTGTTATTATAGTTGTTTTAGTGATTAATTTTTTTATTCCAAAACAAGAATTTCAAAACATATCTCCTAAAGAAGCTTATGATTTGATTCTAAAAGAAGATGTAATTATTTTAGATGTAAGAACACCTGGAGAGTTTAATTCAGGACATATAGTAAATGCCATTAATATTGATTATTATAATTCTTCTTTTAAGTCTGAACTCTCTAAATTAGACAAAAACAAAACATATATTATCTATTGCAGATCAGGCAATAGAAGCGGGAAAACATTAGATATTATGAAAGAACTTGGATTTAAAAATGTATATAATATCTCAGGTGGAATATTAAGTTGGAATTCATATAATTTACCATTAAACTAGTCTATATATTTTAATTAATTTTATTTATATTATCTTGTTTATATTATCGCTAGCGGCTTTAGCTGAAGAAAAAGCCCATTGAATATTATATCCTCCGGTGTCCCCGTCTACATCTAATACTTCGCCTATAAAATATAAATTTTCAACTAATTTCGATTCCATAGTTTTGGAATCGATTTCTTTTGTATCCACGCCACCTAAAGTAACTATTGCAATGTTAAAGTCTCCAACTCTTTCAATAACAAAACTTTGTTTGAATAAATAGTTGATTATTTTACTTCTTTCTTCTTTACTTACATTATTACATTTTTTATTTCTTTTTAAATCAAGTCTTTTAAACATTATTGCTATAAATCTTTTTGTTAAATTATATCTTTTTAAAGCATCAAATAGAAATTCATTCTTATTTTTATTTAATAATTCTAAAAAATCACTTTTAAATTTCTCTTCGTTGTCAATATTTACAAAGGAAACTGTTATATTATCGCCATCATTAAAATATCTAGACGAATTTAATATCACTGGTCCAGAGAATCCTTTGTGAGTAAATAATAAATTCCCTTTAAAGATTTTTTTCTCTTTTCTTATTATAACATTCATTGAATTCCCTGATAAATCTTTAAAAGGAAAATCTTTAATTATAATAGGGGTTAAAGCAGGTTTTGGTTTAACAATATTATGACCAAAGTTTTTTGCAAATTTATATCCATCCCCATTTGAACCTAACACTGGATAGGATTTACCGCCTGTTGCTAATATTAAAAACTTTGAAGTATATTTTCCTTTATTAGTATTTACCATAAACTTTTCTGTTTTATCAATGTTATGAATCTCTATATTATATTTAATTTCTACATTCTTTTTATTATTTTTTTCTAACAACCAATTCAAAACAGTTTTTGATTCCATGCTTTTTGGAAATGCTTTTCCGTCGTCTGTAATTATATATTCAAAATCAACTTCATTTAATAAATCTTTGTTAGAATAATTATATAATGCTCTTTTAACAAAGTTTTTTTTCTCACCATAATGAGTATATAATTCTTTGATATCATCAATATTTGTAAAATTACATTTACCTCCACCTGTAATTAAAAGCTTTTTTCCAGGTTTTTCATTTTTTTCTAATATTAATACTTTCTTATTTTTTATTTTATAAGAGCAGAACAATCCTGCTGGACCTGCTCCTATTATTATTACATCAAATTCCATATTTACCTCCAAAAGAAAAAAGACAGCAAAAACTGTCTTTTAATTAACTAAATTATCAATTATATCTTTATAAAATTTTATGATATTATTATACTGAGATGCAAATATATCAACTATAATTTTTTTATTTTTTAGATTATTTAAGATAGAATTGTCATAATTAACATTAGAAATTATTATTTTTTCTTGAGTAATCAATTCGTCTTCATTTAAAGTAGAGTAATTAATATTATATCTTTTATAAAAATGAACAAAAGTATTATTCACATCTAAAATATTTATTTTTTTATCTTTAATAACTTTTGAAAATTCATCAGATAAATCCACTAGTTTTTGTGTAAAAGATAATAAATTATTTCTAAACTCATAGGCTTTTTCAGGATAAATGCTTTCTAATTTTTTTTCTATTTTATATGCAATTACTACTGTATATAATGGATCAGCCCATAAAAAAGGATTTTCATTATAAGGATAATATAATACTCCTTCTGATAATTTAACAAAATTTTGTTTTTCATTTAAATCTATTTCATTATCCAAAACAATAAATAAATCAATATTTTTAAAATCTTCTACGTTAAAATCACTATTTTTATAAACAGTTATAATATTTGCATTTGATACTAATTCTTTTGTAACCAATTCTAATGGTTTAACAGAAGTAACGATGTTTATTGAAAATAAATTCAAATAGAGAAAAATTAAAAAGATTAATAGAATATATTTTTTCATCTTTTACCTCCAGTAATTTTTTTGACTGAATTATTATAACATAAATTTTTTAAAAACAAAATTATTAATTATATATGTTTCAACATAAATTAAAAAAATTTTTCTATCTAAGGAGATGATATAGTGAAAATAACGAGTATTGTAGATAATTTTAAAATCCATCCTCTGTTGAAAAGAGATTGGGGAATATCTATTCTTATAGAAAGTGAAAAAAAAATTCTTTTTGATACTGGAGCTGATTATAGAATATTGGAACACAATATTAAACATTTAGGTTTAGATTTAGAATATATTGATGCGCTTTTTTTAAGTCATGACCATGATGATCATACTGGTGGTTTAGATTTTGTTTTAGATAAATTTAATGTCAAAAAAGCTTATATTCCTTCAAATTTTTCAAATGACTTAATAAACAAATTAGAAAAAAAGACTAAAGTAAATATGTGTGAAAAAGTAGTTGAAATTAAAAAAAACATTTATTCTACTGGTACTTTTGATGAAAACGTATCAGAACATTCCCTAGTTTTAAAAACTAATAATGGTTTAATAGTAATTACAGGATGCGCCCACCCGAAAATTGAAAGTATCCTTGAATTTTCAAAGGAATATTTTAATGATAAGATTTATGCAGCAATAGGTGGATTCCATTTTTATAAATTATATGAGGAAAAATTATATGTAAGATTAGATAGAATTAAAAAAATAGGTGTTGATTACATATTGCCATCTCATTGTACTGGAATTGAATCAATAAATGTAATGAATGTTGAATTTAAAGATAGAATAATAAAATTTGGTGTTGGATCAAAAATAGAAATTCAATGAGGCTTTCGCCTCATTTTTTTATAATATTTAAAATAAGTATATAAAATTATAAAATTAAACTTGACAAATTATAAAAAATGGTTTATAATTTTATATGTAGGGGGTGATTATTTTGGTTGGAGCATCAATATTAATTATTTTAGGTTTAATATTAATATTTTTAGGATCAAAATTTTTTTGGCATCATTCTTTATACTGTTAGGATTATATATAATTTATACTTATTATTCATCTTTCAAAAGAAAAAGAGAACAAAAAAAACTTTTAAAAAATTCGATTGTAAAAATTATTAAAGAAAATGATCCAGATACTGCAGCAAATATAATATCTAAAAAAATCGATTTTCCAGTTGGAACAAAAATCGTTATTAACGTAGTATCTGAAGACACAAAAGTTAATTTAGTTTTCCCATTAGGTATTCTTACCTTAACCAAACCATTATTATATTCATTAAAACCATTTTTAAAAAAATCAATAATGTCAAAATTATCTAAACAAGAAATAAATGACGAAGTTATAGATAATTTAATTGAATCATTAGATTTTCTTTCAGAATTTTACGGAGATTTTGTTGACGTAGAAACAGATAATGGTAAAACTAAAGTAAAAATATTTGTTGCTTAAGGAGATGGGAAGATGTACAAAGCGCCTGTTATTTGCCCAGTATGTAATAAAAAAATGCATATTGAAGTATTAAGATGTTTAAATTGCCATTCAAAATTAGAAGGGAACTTTGAATTAAATGAATTCGCTACATTGAGTAATGAAAATATAGAATTTTTACGGTTATATTTGCTGAATAGAGGAAACTTATCAAAAGTTTCTGAATTATTAAAGTTATCTTATCCTACAGTATTAAACAAGTTTAATAAATTATTATCTGATTTAGGTTATGATGTAAATGATATATCTAAAAATACAGAAAAAACTGTTATTGAAAAGAAAAAGATTATTGATGACTTAGAAAAGGGATTAATAGATCCTAAAGAGGCTATTAATAAATTAAAAACTTTAAAGGGGGAAAAATTATGAGGGAAGAGTTGGTAAGAGTATTAAATATGGTTAAGGATAATAAAATCGAGGTAGAAGAGGCAGCTGATTTAATAGAAGCATTCTTCTATACAAACAGTAAAGAGGTTAAAAAGGGAAATTCAAAAAGAAAGTTAGTTATTAAAGTTGATTCGGCAAATGGAGATAAGGTAAATGTAAAAATTCCGCTTGGATTAATAAAAATGGCTAAAGCTATGATACCTTTAAGTTTATCGCAACAGGGAACAAATATGAGTAAAGAACAAATTGATCAAATTATTGAAACAATTGAAAATATTAACTTTGACGAATATGAAGGAGAAACTATAATTGATGTTAATTCTGAAGATGGAGATATTGTAAAAATATATATAGAATAATTTAAACAATAATACTTGACTAACAAGGCTTTTAATGGTATAATATTTTTGGTTTTGCCGAGGTGGTGGAATTGGCAGACGCGGTGGACTCAAAATCCACTGAGGGTGAAACCTCGTGCGGGTTCAAGTCCCGCCCTCGGCACCATTGACCAGCGTTAGCTGGTCTTTTTTTTATATTAATTCTTGTTAATAATGTTTATTTTTGTTATAATATAAATATATCTGATATCTTAATTTGGGGGTGTATTATGCCAAAAGTTGCTTTTACATATGAAATTCCTGAAATAGCTGAAAAAAAATTAAGGGAAGCTGGATTTGATATTTGGATAAATAAAGAAGATAGAACATTAAGTCACGAAGAAATATTAGAATTAGCTAAATCAAATGATGCTTTAATAACTTTGTTAAGTGATAAAATTGACAAAGAAGTTATTGAAGCAGGAAAAGGTAATTTGAAAGTTATATCTAATTACGCAGTTGGATATAATAATATAGATGTTGATGCTGCAAAAGATGCAGGGATATTTGTTACTAATACTCCTGGTGTATTGAGTGATGCTACTGCAGATTTAGCTTGGGCATTGCTATTTGCTGTTGCTAGAAAAATTGTAGAAAGTGATAAATTTGTTAGAGAAGGAAAATTTGTAGGTTGGAGACCAAAATTATTTTTAGGTTATGATATAAAAGGTAAAACTTTAGGCATTATAGGAATGGGAAGAATTGGAAGAGAAATGGCTAAAAGAGCATTGGGATTTGATATGAATGTATTGTATTATAAAAGAAATAGATTGTCAGAGTTAGAAGAAAAAGAACTAGGTATAAAGTATGCGACAATAGAAGAAATAGTTAAAAATTCTGATTATATTTCTTTGCATACTCCATTAACAAATGAAACATATCATTTATTAGATGAAAAAGAATTTTCCTTAATGAAACCTAATGCAATTATTATTAACACAGCTAGAGGACCTGTAATAAATGAAAAAGTATTAATCAAATATTTAAAAGAGAAAAAAATAGCTGGTGCTGGTTTAGATGTTTATGAAGAAGAACCTAAAATACCTCAAGAATTACTAGAACTAGACAATGTTGTATTGACTCCTCATACTGGTAGTGCTACATATGAAACAAGAGACAAAATGGCTGAAATGGTTGCTGAAAATGTTATTGTTGCATTGAAAGGGGATGTGCCACCAAATAATGTTTATTGATTTAATAGATATTTATCAGAAATTATATTCTGTATATAATATTCCTGATGGATGGTGGCCGGGAGATAGTAATTTTGAAATAATGGTAGGTGCATTGCTGACTCAAAATACGAATTGGAATAATGTTGAAAAATCACTACACAATTTAAAAAATTTATTAACTCCTATTTCATTATATGATTTACCTATTGAAGAATTAGAAGAACTTATTAAACCTTCAGGATTTTATGGAGTAAAAGCTAAATATTTAAAAAATTTATTAGAATGGTTTAAAAAATATGATTTTTCGTTTGATGAGCTTAATAACAAAGAAAAAGATGAATTGAGAAATGAACTATTAAATATTAAAGGGATTGGTAAAGAAACCGCGGATTCAATTTTATTATATGCATTTAACAAATTATCTTTTGTTATAGATTCATATACTATAAGAATGTTTTCAAGAATAGGATTAAATATAAAAAAAGATTATGATACTTACAAAATTTTTTTTGAAAATAAATTACCAAAAAATATTATATTATACAAAAATTATCATGGATTAATTGTGGAACATTCAAAAAAATATTGTAAAAAAAAGCCGTTATGTAAAAATTGTTTTTTAAAGAATTTATGCTTGTTTGGAGAAAAATATGTGCGGTAGATACACTTTTTTTGCAAAAAAAGAAAATATTGAATTTAAAATTAAAAATATAAACTCTTTTGATTTTAAAGAAGATTATAATATCTCTCCTGGAAGAGAAATAAGGGGTATTATTAAGAAAGGAAATAACTATTACTTACAAAAGTTTATTTGGGGGATGCTACCAAATAAAAACAATTTTAATAATAATTTTAATAAAAGTAGTTCAAAATATTTTATTATTAATTCAAGGAAAGAAAGTCTTTTAGACATATATTATGATTCTTTTAAGAATTTTAGGTGTGTAATTTTAGCTTCTGGATTTTATGAATGGAGAATAGAAGGAAGTAAGAAAACACCTTATTACTTTAAATTTAATAACAACAAAATAATTTACTTTGCTGGTATATATAAAATTAGAGAAGACGGATTTCCTACATGTTCTATTATTACGGTAGAATCAAACGATAAAATAAAAAATATTCATGACAGGATTCCTGCTATTTTAGATTATAATCATGCTAAAATATGGTTAGATGAAAATAATGATGATATTTTATTGAATATATTAAAACCAGTAAATAATTTAGAATTTTATGAGGTTAATAGAAATGTAGGTAATACTGTGTTTAACTCCGTGGAAACCATTCTTCCATTTAAAAATGATTATAAATTATTTGAATGATTGGAGGGGGAAAATGTTAACTACTGTTTCAAATAGCGATTTCAAAATGTCAAGAATTGTTCAGGGTATGATGAGATTAAATAATTGGGGAATGAATATAGATGAGTTGGAAAACTTTATTTTAGAAACTATTGATTTAGGAGTTACATCATTTGATCATGCAGATATATATGGAGGGAATCATCTTTGTGAGTCAATATTTGGCGAGGTTTTGAAAAAAAATAAATATATAAGAAACAAAATTCAAATAATAACAAAATGTGATATTAGATATAATCATAATAGTAACGCTTTGGTGAGAAAATATTACGATACTAGTAAAGAATATATTATAAACACTGTCGAAAAATCTTTAAAAAGTTTAAATACAGATTATATTGATTTATTTTTAATACATAGGCCAGATCTTTTAATGAATCCAGATGAAATTGCTGAAGCTTTTTATGAATTACATAAATCAGGTAAAGTGCTATATTTTGGAGTGTCCAATTTCACTCCACAGCAATTTAAAACTTTACAATCAAGATTAAACATAAAATTGATAACAAATCAAATAGAAATATCACCATATTCTTTAGAACATTTCTATAATGAAAATGTTTATTTTTTAATGGAAGAACAAATTAACCCTATGGCATGGTCTCCATTAGCAGGAGGAAAATTATTAAATCCTGATGATGATAAATCGGAAAGAATAAATAAAGCATTAAAAATGGTAGCTAAAGATATTAATATAGATGAATTAGATATCATAATTTTTTCATGGTTGTTAAGTCACCCATTGGGCATATTCCCAATTTCTGGAAGCGGTAAGATAAACAGATTAAAAAACGCTGTAAAAGCTTTAGATGTGAAACTAAATAAAGAACAATGGTATGCTATTTACACAGCATCTCTAGGATATAATGTTCCTTAAACCCCACCAAATTGGTGGGGGTTTAATTATTTATGTTGGGGATGTTCGTGATTATGACCATGATGATGTTCATGGTTGTGATGTTCATGGTGATTATGAAATTCTATATCTTTTAGTTTATTTTCTTTAAATAAAGTCATTATTTCATCAATAGTGCCATTAGCTCCTCTAATAACCTCTATGCCAAATTTTTTTAAAATCAAGTATCCTCTTTCACCCATACCTTTTGCAATCACTAAATTTATACCATTTTCTTTCATAAATGTTGGGACTTCTCCAGGTTTATGAACAACTAAAGGATTTTCAATTATTTCTAATTCATAATTTCCATTATATTCAATTAATCCAAAATATGGAGCTCTACCAAAGTGATCACTTATTCTTGATTCTTTACCTAAATTTTCAATTAACGGAATTGCTATTTTCATCTTTACCACTCCTTTCATATTCTTCTAAAAATTTATTTAATATATTTATTCTTTCTTTTATTTCATTAGATAATTCATTTAAATATATTTCACCTAATTTTGTAATATAGAAAACTTTTTTTGGTGGACCTTCTTCGCTTACTTGTATATTTGAAAATATATATCCCATTTTTTCCATTTGCTTTAGTTTTCTGTATATTATAGTAGGTTCATTTATTTGAAATCCTATTTCTTTTAGTTTTGATATTAAATTATATCCGTGATTAGGTTTTTCTTTTAAAAAAAGTAATATATATGCTTCAAATAACATTGTTCCTTTAAATTTTTGACATTTTCTTTTCATATTATACCTCCTACTATTAATTATATATCACTAGTGACAATTTGTCAATATTAAAATTATAAATATTATTAATTTTAGAACAATATTAAGTAAATAATTTAATATTGAATAAAAAATTAACAAGATTTTTTATTTTTAATAAATAGTATATTTATTCCATAATTTATCAAATTCATTTTCGTATTCTTTGGATATATATTCACTATATATAATGAGAGAATTTTCATCATTGTTGTATTGTGCTGAATTAGTAAAATTAAAAGATCCTGTTAAAGTTATCTTTCCATCTATTATCATGGTTTTATAATGAAATGTTTTATTGTTTTTATCTAAAATTACGTTAACTCCATTTTCTTTTAAATAATTAATTTGTGCCCATTTATAATTTGATTGATATTCTTCAGCTATAACTTTAACATCAATACCATTGTTTTTAGCTCTTATTAAAGCATCGGCTATTTCTTTTTTGCTAAATGTAAACATCATAACATGTATAGAATTTTTGGCATTGTTTATTAATTCTATAATTCTATCTGTTAAATCATCTTCTGGTGTAAAGTATGGTTTTATAAGACCGCTATCAAATTCTACTTTTTTATATGGTTTATTATCCAACGATTGTTTCCCGTAATATTCATATTCGAACATTTCATTAAATTCATTCATATAATCTTCTGCTAACTCATTTGAAAATATAACAATGGAATTATTGGAATTATATCCAAATCCATTATTTGTAAAGTTTGTACTACCAGTTATTACACAATATCCATCAATAATCAAAAATTTATTATGCATTAATTTATAATTTTTGTCGTGTTTTGTTTTTATTCCAATTTTACTTAATTCATTTATATATGAATTTATATTATCAGTTTCATAAACTAATCTTACATCTATACCTTTCTTTTTTAACTCTTTTAATTCGTTTATAAAAGGATAATAATTAACATCATAAATTGCCATCCACACAAACTTTTTTGCTCTATCCAGTAATGATTTTATATATTTCCAATTAGCTTTTTCACGATTACCTTCATCAAAAAATAATACCGTAGAATCATCTGTAATATGATGAATTTCCAAATTAATACTAGTTGCATCTTTTAAGTCTTCAAGATGATAATCTGCTCTCCAAAAATATTCTTTTCCATCAAAATATACTCCTGGTAAATCAGATTTTTTTGATGATACTATCCATTCTCCTTCAGAAATAGCAAATGACGATATTATAAATGTTAGAAACAATAACAATGCTTGAAACTTCTTCATACATATACCTCCTATAACATAGTTTTTGCATATACCTCTTGAATTTCATACTTAAATGTAGTATAATTAATGTAGTTATAAATAATAAAATTATACATAAACTGGGTGATATTATGGATGTAAATGAAAAATTAAAAATATTATCGGCATCTGCTAAATATGATGTTTCATGTTCTTCAAGTGGAAGTGAGCGAGCAAATTCCAAAAAAGGGTTAGGAAAAACCATTAGTAGCGGTGTATGCCATAGTTGGACGAATGATGGTCGTTGTATCTCTTTACTTAAAATTCTACTTTCTAATGCTTGTATATATGACTGTGCATATTGTATTAATAGATCAAGTAATAATATTAAACGTGCAACTTTTACTGTTGATGAAATAGTTAATATAACTATAAATTTTTATAAGAGAAATTATATTGAAGGTTTGTTTTTAAGTTCCGCGATTATTAAAAATTCAGATTATACAATGGAACAAATGCTGAAAGTTGTAAAAAAACTTAGATTAGATGAAAATTTCAATGGATATATTCATTTAAAAGTAATACCTGGTGCTGATTTAAAATTAATTCATGAAGCCGGATTCCATGCAGATCGTTTGAGTGTAAATATCGAATTACCTAGTGAGAAAAGTTTAAAATTATTAGCTCCTCAAAAGAAAAAAGAAAATATAATAAAACCAATGAGTTTTTTGGGACAAAATACATTAGCTAATTTGGAAGAAAGAAAAAAATATAAAAAAGTTCCGTTATTTGTTCCCGGTGGTCACACAACACAATTAATTGTTGGTGCATCACCAGAAAATGATTTTCGGATTTTAAAACTAGCTGAAGGTATGTATAAAAAATTTAATATTAAAAGAGTATATTATTCTGCATTTATTAAGGTCACAGATGATCCTAAACTACCAAATATAAAACCTCCATTAAGAAGAGAAAATAGATTGTACCAAGCAGATTGGTTATTAAGATTTTATAAATTTTCTGCAAATGAGATTCTTGATGAGAAAAATCCGTTTCTAGATGAAGATATTGATCCTAAAACATCATGGGCTTTAAGAAACTTTAACTACTTTCCTGTCGAAATTAATAAAGCATCATATGAAATGCTATTAAGAGTACCTGGAATAGGTATAAAATCTGCCTTAACTATTTTAAAAATTAGGAAATATGTTCCTATTACTTTTGATCAATTAAAAAAAATTGGCGTTGTTTTAAAACGGGCTAAATATTTTATAACTTGTAGCGGGAAATATTATTCAAATGTCCTTTTAAATCCAGAAATAATAAAAGAAGAATTAATAAAAAGTGAAAAAAAATTAATTCCAATATTTCCATTAACTGATATTAAGAAGGTGGTGTAAATATGAATATTTATACATATGATGGCACGTTTCCGGGTTTTTTAAGTTTAATTTATCATTGTTATAATACAAGAAAAATACCTGATATAGTTTTTAGAAATTATAATCCTACTATTTTTAATTTAATAGAAAATATAAAAACAGACTATGAAAAAGCTAGAATTGTTATAGTTTTTATTTTAAAAAATTTAGATAAAGATGTATTAAGAAATATTTATTTATCATATTTATCTGAAATTGAAAATATAGAGGTTGATATTATAAAATACTTTAATTTATCAATTAAAATAGGCTGGAATGCAGAATTTTATATAGATAAAAATTATGTTTTAAAGTTAAAAGATTCTATTCAAAAAGTCATTAATGAAACACATAGATTTAAAGGATTATTAAGATTTAGAGAATTAAAAGATAATACTCTATATGCGCCATTTGAACCAGCTCATAATATAATAACATTATTATCTTCTTATTTTAAAGATAGATTAAAAAACGAAAATTGGGTAATTCATGATTTGAAACGCAATTTGGCACTTGTGTATAAAAATGAATGTACAGAGTTATTTGAAGTAGCAAACAATGAACAAAATTTTTATTTAAAAGATGAAAATCTATCATATTTAGAAAATGAATATCAAATTTTTTGGAAAAATTATTTTATTAGTTCTGAAATACATGAAAGATTAAATCCTAAATTGCAAAGGCAATATATGCCTAAGCGCTATTGGAAGTATCTTACAGAATTTTGATTAAGTATATATATTTAAAAATATTTATTAAACATGAAATATTATGATATAATAATATACATCAATATAATTAATAATAATATTTATAGAGGTGTAATATGGTTGGAATAAGAGGAGCAACATCAATAGAAAAAAATGAAAAAAGTCATATAATAAAACGTTCTACAGAATTATACAATGAAATTATAAAAAATAATCATATAAAAGATATTATTGCAATATTAGCTTCCGTAACTCCTGATATTACAGCATATAATCCAATTACGGCAATAAGAGAAGAATTTGATTTAAAAGATATTCCATTAATGACATTGCAAGAAGCAATGTTTGAAGAGTCTCATGAGGGTATAATAAGATTATTAATTTTATGTGAGAGTGAAACTAAAAATTTTGTGTTTTTGCATAAAGCTAAAAAATTAAGGGAAGATTTATTCCCTTGATTTACATAAAAAGTTTTCCTTATATGCCTCACAAATTTCTTTAAAATTACACCACTTGCAATTATAATTTGAAGGTTTGGCTAGAAAATATTTCTCATTTTTAGGAATATTTTTTTCTTTATCCAATAAATAATGTTCCATTATATCTATTCTATTACATATATATTTTTCAACTTCTAAAATACTTTCTTTAGGAAATGTTCTTTCTTCTCTTTTCCCGTTTAACAAGTATTCATTTACTAAAATAGTGTTTTCTAAATCAATATTATAATTCTTATAAGCGTATAAAGCATATAATTTTAACTGAAATTCATCATCCTTTGACTTTTTTCCTGTTTTCCAGTCAACTATATAAATAATATTATCCTTCTCATACATAAAATCTACTATAGAATAAATTTTGTAATTTTTTACATAAAAATTAGTATAATTTTGTTCTTTGTCAATTTCTATTATTCTAACACCTTGTTCCACATCTTTCAGTGTTTTAGAATTAAAATAGTTTTTTAAGATATTTTGAGTTTTAGTTTTTATTTCATAACCTAAATTATTTTTAAAAACATTTCTTGTATTATAATAAATTGAATGAAACATAATAAAATTCTTGGGATTCATTTCCCATTCTTTTTTTAGATTATATGACGAATATATAGCATTATTAAATTTATTTCCTATATAAAATATAGCAGAATTTAAATCTTTAGTTTTTAAAGAAGATATATTATTCGCAATATAATCATGAATTAATGATCCTAAAAATTGTTCTATAGTAGTTAATTTTGTTAATAAATAAGCTTTTCTTTTTCTTTCTGGGGCGTCAAAAAACCAGCCGCCCCACATCAAAAATTTTGAAAAATAATATGCTTTAGGACAAGAAGATAATAATTTATCTTTTGAAAAAGACCAAGATTTTTCAGGATATTCTGTCATTATATCACCTCTAAATAAGATACATAATTATTATACAATTATAATTTAAATAAATCAATTATATAGTATAATATATTAAAAAATAATAAGGAGGAATTTTATGAATAAATGGTTTATTGTTTTAATTATTATATCTATACTAGGAGCATCTTCAATAGCATTATTCAATTATGTTAATTATGAATCAGAAAATATTGTGCAAAATTTTTTAGTTTCCAATGAAAAAATTAATGTAATAATAAAAGATAATATTATCAATTTTCAACCTAAAATTAAAAAAGAAATTGGAATTATATTTTATCCTGGCGGATTAGTTTCTCCAGAAGCTTATGCGCCATTATGCTTTAATTTATCCAAAGAAGGATATGATGTATTTTTAATAAAAATGCCGTTGAATTTAGCAGTTTTTAATATCAATGCAGCTAAAAAAATTATAGATAAAGTTAATTATAAAAATTGGCTAATAATTGGTCATTCTTTAGGAGGAGCAATGGCATCGAAATTTATATATGATAATCCAGATTTAATATCTGGATTAATATTATTAGCTTCATATCCAGCTGAAACAAATAATTTATCAAATTATAATATTAAAGTTTTATCTATATATGGAGAATTAGATGGTTTAGCAACTAAAGAAAAAATCGAAAAATATAAATTATTATTACCAAAAAATACAAAATATATAATGATTAATGGAGGAAACCATTCAAATTTTGGATATTACGGATTTCAAAAAGGGGATAATAAATCAACTATCACAAAAGAAAAACAACAAAAAATAATTTTAAAAGAAATTTTATCTTTTTTAAGCAATTTATAAAACAAAAATAGGTGATGAAATGGGATATTTGGAAGATTTATATGAAGCAGTAGAATTAGAAAAAGAAGCTGAAATAAAATCTATGCTCAATGAGATAAAAGAATATGGAAAAAATAGAGAAAAAATTGGCCATGCCATAAATAATTTAAATGGTAAGTTTATTGGAAAAGAAATGGGAAACTTATATTTAATTAAATTTGGAAGAAAAGAGTCTTTTAAAACAGATATATCTGTTGGAGATGTAGTTTTAATTAGTAAAGGAAATCCATTAAAAAGTGATTTGATAGGTTCTGTTACCGAAGTTGGAAATAAATATGTTATAGTGGCATTTTCAAACAAACCACCATTTTGGGTGCAAAAATCAAAAAATATAAGAATTGATTTATATTTAAATGAAGTAACATTTAAAAGAATGCAAGAGTCAATATTAAAGCTTCATTATGCAGAAGGTAAATTAAACATATTAAAATCTATAATACTTGGAAACAAAAAACCAAAATTACCCAAAAAAGTTAAATTGAATTTTTTTGATATGAATTTGAATAAATCTCAAAAAGAAGCTGTAGAAAAAGCTATTGGCAGCGAAGATGTATTTTTAATACATGGCCCCCCCGGGACAGGAAAAACAAGAACATTAACTGAAATTATCCTTCAAGAAGTAAAGTTAGGTAAAAGGGTTTTGGCAACTGCTGATTCAAACACTGCAACTGATAATTTGCTTTTTAATTTAATAAAATACGAAAACATAAAAGTTTGTAGGTTGGGACATCCAACAAGAATTGATGAAGAATTAAAAGAACATTCATTATATTATATAGTAGAAAACCATGAAGATTATAAAAAAGTTGAAGATTTAAGGGAAAAAGCATCTAAATTAGCAGAAGAAAGAGATAAATATATTAAACCAACTCCACAATTTAGAAGAGGATTAACTGATGAACAAATTAATAAGTATGCATTAAAAGGGCGTGGCACAAGAGGAATATTTCCAAATGACATGAAATCTATGAGTTCTTGGATAAATTTAAATAATGAAATTCAAAAATTATACGAACAAGCAAAAGAATTAGAAAATAATTTAATTAGAAAAATAATATTAAATAGTAATGTAGTAGTAAGTACAAATAGTTCATCAGGTATTGAAGAAATGGAAAATATAATATTTGATACTGTAATAATAGACGAAGGATCGCAAGCTACAGAACCATCATGTTACATTCCTATTGTGCATGGAAAAAAAATTATTATGGGGGGTGATCATAAACAGTTGCCCCCTACAATATTAAATGATAAAGCAAAAAATATATTGTCAAAAACTTTGTTTGAAAAAATGATAAATGTTTATAAAGAAAATTCCTCTATTTTAACCATACAATATAGAATGAATGATAAAATAATGCAATTTTCCAATAACAAATTTTATGGCGGTATATTAAAAAGTGATAAAAGAGTTAAGAATCAAACATTAAAAATAAGCATTAAAGATCTGGAATTTCCATATAATAAAATTTTAGATGAATCTCCAATAATATTTGTTGACACTTCTTTAATTCCAGAAAAATTTGAGGTTGTAAAAAAGGGATCATTTTCAAAATATAATCCCTTTGAAGCAAAAATAATTTTTAAGATAACTCGAATTTTAAACGAAAATAATGTGGATTTTGGTATTATTTCTCCGTATAAAGATCAAGTGAAATTTTTAAAAGATAAAATAGATGGCATAATAAATACTGTAGATGGTTTTCAAGGAAAAGAAAATGATGTAATAATTTTTTCTTTAACAAGGAGCAACGAAGAAGGATTAATCGGATTTTTAACCGATGAAAGAAGATTAAACGTAGCTATTACAAGAGCTAAGAAAAAATTAATAATAATTGGAGATAAAAAAACTATTAATAATCATCAATTATTTAAAGATTTCCTTGAATACATATATGAAAACGGTAAAATAATTTCTCTTACTAATTCGGAGAATTAAAGTTATATATATTGAAATATTTTTGAAAAGGTAATATTGTGCTATTGTGATATAATAATTTTGAACTTAATTGAAAGAGGTGTAATATGTTAGTAAAAAGAATATTCAATTTTGCAGCAGCACATAATTTAATTAAATATCATGGAAAATGTGAAACATTACATGGACATAATTATAGACTAGAAATTACAGTAGAAGGTACTCCTGATGAGGAAGGAATGGTTATAGATTTTCTTGAATTAAAAAAGATAGTAAGAGAAGAAGTTCTTAATATTTTAGATCATTCATATATTAATGAAATAATTGAACAACCAACTGCCGAAAATATTTCTATTTGGATATGGAATAAATTAAAGAATAAATTAAAAATGGATAATTGTAAGTTATACGAAGTGGCATTATATGAGACAGAAAATAATGTAGTATATTATAGGGGTGAATAAATTGAAAGATGTGCAAGCAGAATTAGATAATAGAGGCATATATTTGCATGGAGTTGGTGTTTCAGACTTAGAATATCCAATTATATTTAATGGGAATCATACAATAGGGAATTTTACATTATTAGTCGATTTAGATGAAAATGTAAGAGGAACTCATATGAGCCGTTTTGTGGAAGTTCTTAATAAATATCATAACAATCTTTCGGAAAAGAGATTAATAGAAATGAGTAAAGAATTAAGAAAAGTTTTAGATGCAAAAAAATCATACATTAAAGTATCATTTCCATATTTTTCTTTAAGAAAAGCACCAATTACTAAAATGGAAAGTTATACTAAATGCGATATTACTTATGAAATAATGAATGAAGAGGTTAGATTATATTTAGCTATACCAATTATTACCTTATGTCCATGTTCAAAAGCTATTTCAAATTATGGTGCTCATAATCAGCGAGCATTAGTTGAAATTGGATTAAAATTAAATCATGATATTCATATTGAAGATATTGCAAAATATGTTGAAAGATCTTCCAGTGGAATGGTTTTTTCGCTATTAAAAAGAGAAGATGAAAAATATGTAACAGAACATATGTATGATAATCCTCATTTTGTAGAAGATGTAGTTAGAGATCTAAGTATATTTTTAGAAAATGATAGTAGAATAGATGGATATAAAATAAAGGTGATAAGTTATGAAAGTATACACAGCCATAATGCCTTTTCTGAAAGAGAGGGTAAGTCATGGTAAGGGTTAGAATGCTAGAAGATATAGATTTAGAAAAAGAAATAAAAGTAGATCCAGCAAGCATTCCTATTTTTAAATCTAAAATGTATAATTATAATATACTAATAGAAAATATTGATGTAACAAGTGCTAACATAGTAAAACAAGAAATGTTATCAAGAGGCGGAGATGCTGCTATACATAAATATGCTATAAATCATAAGATTGATAAAACTAATGTATTGTTAATAGGTACAAAAAAACAATATAACTTATTAATTCAAAAGTTAAAAATTATGAATTATTGGGATATTCCAAAAGTAAGAGAAGCTTTAGAAAAAATATTTAAAAATATTAATAGACGATATTGGGAATATAGTTTAAATAATAATAAAAAAATAATTCTTGGTAATAATTCAAAAATTATGGGCATATTAAATGTAACCCCAGATTCTTTTCATGCACCTAGTAGGATACGTAGTGTAGATCAGGCTGTAGAAAATGCAAAAAGAATGATAGGCGAAGGGGCAGAAATTTTAGATATTGGCGCAGAATCAACAAGACCTGGATCGGAAAGTGTTGAGTTAAAAGAAGAAATAGATAGAGTAATCCCTGTTATTAAAACATTAAGAGAGGAATTTCCGAATATAATTTTAAGTATTGATACATATAAATCGGAAGTAGCTAAAAAAGCTATTGAAAATGGTGTGGACATAATTAATGATATATCTGGAATGCAATTTGATAAGGATATGGTACATGTGGTTGCTGAATCTAAATTGCCAATTGTTATAATGCATATAAAAGGGACTCCAAAAGATATGCAAAAGAATCCGTATTATGAAAATTGTATAAGTGAATTATTAGATTATTTTGAAGAAAGAATACTTTTTGCACAAAAAAATGGGGTAGAACAAATAATTATAGATCCGGGTTTTGGTTTTGGGAAAAGAGTTCAAGATAATTTAAATCTTAGTTATAATATTGAAGAGTTTAGAGTGTTAGGATATCCTATTTTAATGGGGCATTCAAGAAAAAGCACTATAGGAAATATTTTAAATATAGATAATACAAATGATAGATTAGAAGGAACTTTAGCTTTAACATCTTACTATGCATTAAAAGGTATTGAGATAATCAGAGTTCATGATGTAAAAGAAAATTATAGAACCATAAAAATGATAGAAGCTTTAAGGGGGTATAAAAAATTTTAAGCGCAATCGCATTAGGTTCAAATGTTGGAAATAGAATTGATAATATTAAGAAAGCTATAGATTTATTGTCAGAAAATGTAGAAATAATAAAAGTTTCTAACATATATGAAACAGAGCCTTGGGGATATACAGAACAAGACTCATTTTTGAATGCATGCGTACTTATTAATACGGAAAAAAAAGCAGAAGAGTTATTAGAAATATGTAAAAAAATTGAATTAGAACTTAAAAGGCAAAAAAGGTTTAAATGGGGACCACGCGAAATAGATTTAGATATATTATATTATGGAGAATTAATAATAGAAAAAGAATATTTAAATATTCCACATAAGTATATGTTTGAAAGAGATTTTGTTGTTGTACCATTAAATGATATATCTCCCAATTGGAAACATCCCATTTATAAAAAGACTGTAAGAGAAAGATATAATGAAATAGATAAAAGTAAAATAAAAATCATTTAAAGGAGCTTTAATGCTCCTTTTTTATTTTATTCATATATATTTAAGATTAAGAGAATATAATTGCAAATGATTTGCATTTGCAAATTATTTTTATTTGGAGGTGTTTTAATGAAAAAAGTATATATACTTCTTTTTTTATTAGTGAATATTATAGGTTATACTATGAATATTTCTGTATCTATACATCCATATTATTTAATTTTAAAAGATATTGTTGATGAAAGTGATACTATAAACATTATTGTTCCGGTTGGGAAAAGTCCTCATACATATTCTGTTTCATCAAAGGATCTTGTTAAAATTTATAACAGTGATTTAGCGATATTTAATGGATTAAATTCGGAGATATTTTTAGATAATTTAATTTCAAATTTAAAAAATAAAGAAATAATATTTGTTTCAGATTTGATCCCTAAAGACGAGCTGATCTTAGAAGATGAAGAGGGAAATTATTATAATCCTCATATATGGTTAAATCCTTATATAATATATAAGTACGTTATTCCATCTATAGTTGAAAAATTAGTAGATATAAATCCTAATAAAAAAGAAATTTATATTAATAATGCTAAAATTTTAATAGAAAAACTAAAAAATTTAGATTCATATTTGTTATTAAAAGCAATGGAAATTAATGGAAGTATAATTACTTATCATGACTCATTTAAATATTTTGCCAAAAGGTATAATATTAATATTGCGGGAGTAATTGAAGAATCTCCAGGAGTTGAACCATCTATTTCTGAAATGAAAAGAATTTCAGATTTATCAAAAATAAATAAGGTTAAAGCGATATTTTCTGAACCTCAAATGAATCAGAAAATAGCTGAAAAACTTGCGAAGTCTTTAAAAATAAATTTAGGAATAATAGATCCATTGGGAAATGCATATAATTCTATAGATGAATTATATTTATTTAATTTTATAAATATTTTAAATGCTGTAAGGTGATAATATGAAGTTAACCAAAACACGTAGGGATATTTTATCCTTGTATGAAAAAATTGATCATCCATTAAACGCTGAAGAAATATACAATCTTTTGAATAATGAGTATGATTTATCAACTATATATAGAAATTTAAATTTTTTTGAAAAAGAAAATATTTTAAAATCAATTGTTTTTTCTGATAAAATAACTTATTATTATAAATCTGATGGACATTTTCATTATATTTATTGTATTAAATGTAAGAAATTTGAGAAATTAGATATTTGTTTTGAAAATCAATTTAAAAAATATATTGAAGATACAATCAAATTTAAAATTACAGATCATATCCTATATTTTGAAGGTATTTGCAGTAATTGCCAAAAAGAGGGGAATAAAAATGCGTAAAAAAATTATATCTGTAGAAAACATAAATTATAAAGTTGAAAATAATGAAATACTAAAATATATTACTTTTGATATATATGAAAATGATTTTGTTGGAATAATAGGGCCAAATGGTGCAGGGAAGTCTACACTTATTAAAATATTAATAGGTGAAATAGATGGTTATACAGGAAAAATTAAAATAAATGGGAAAATAGGTTATGTTCCTCAAAAAGATGAATTTGATAAATCATTCCCTATTAAAGCTTATGAAGTTATATTAATGGGAATGTATAATGAAATAGGGTTATTTAAAAATTTTAAAAAAAAGCATTATGAAAAAGTTAAAGAAATAATGAAAAAATTAGATATCGAATATTTATATGATAGGAAAGTAGGCGATTTATCTGGAGGAGAATATCAAAGATTAAGCTTAGCTAGAGCACTAGTAAGTGATCCGGATATTTTAATATTGGATGAACCAGAAGCAGGAGTAGATAGTAAAGCTCAATCAAAAATCTATAAAGTGTTAGAGAAATTAAACAAAAGTGGTATGACAATTATTTTAGTAAGTCATGATATATCTATGATTGTAAAAAAAGTTAATACAATAATGTGTTTAAATAAAACGTTACATTGTCATAAAAATGTGGTTGATATGAATTCTGATGATTTGAAAAAGATATATTCAGAAGAGTTAGAATTTCTTATCCATATAGAAAAACCTTTAAAAGTGGTGAGTGAAAATGATTGAATTATTATCATATGATTTTATGATGTATGCAATACTATCTTCAATATTGGCTAGTTTTAGTGCCTCGTTATTATCTAATTATATAGTATTGAAAAAAATGGAATTTATAGGAGAGGGAGCTGCTCATACAGCTTTTGGAGGTATAGCATTAGCCATTTTATTTGATTTTAATGTTGATATAGCAAGTGTTTTAACAGCTATTTTATTTGGTACAATTATATATCTTATTAGTAAAAAAGAAAAAATAAATGAAAACAGTATTATTGGAATGTTATTATCATTTTCAATGGCTTTAGGCGTGATTTTTTTATATTTAAAACCGGGTTATACTCCTGAAATTTCTAGTTATTTATTTGGAGATATCTTATTAGTAAATTATCAAGATGTAAAAATTTTATCAATAGTATCTATAATTATTTTATTTTTAATAATTATTTTTAATAAGGAATTAAAATATTATGCATTTAATTCACGAATGGCAAAAATTTTTGGGATACCAATAAATTTTATTAATTATCTTTTTTTAGTAATAGTGTCTATAGTAGTTGTTACTTCTGTAAAAATAATAGGAATAATATTAGTTACTTCATTATTAATAACCCCGGGTGTTATTGCTAAGATGTTTGCTAAAACTTTAAATCAAATGATATTAATTTCTAGTGTTGTTGGGGTTTTTTCTGGTTTTTTTGGCATTGTTATCGCTTATTATATTGATTTACCGCCTGGTCCATCTATTGTTGTAATTTTGTTTGCTTTATTTTTATTGTCATATATTGCAAATTATATAAAAAATATAGCATTTGTAAAAAAATGACGTAAATTTAGTTATATTTAAGAAAAATAACAAATAATATGATATAATTATATAAATCAAATAAAGCGAGGTGAATTTTGTGGATTATTTTAGTTGTAGTGAAGATCCGTTGTCTAGACCGCCATAGCAAAAAAAGGAGGAGATAAGATGGTAAAATTTTATAGTAGAATAGAGCATAAGTTAGTGGAGGCAAAAAGCTTTTCCCAAGATGCATTAATAAAAGTTGTTAATCCATCTCAAGATGAGATACATATGTTATCAAGTTTATTGAATTTTGACCCAGATTTTATTAATGATTCCTTAGATGAAGATGAGAGGGCACGTATTGAAATTGATGAAGATACTATATTATTAATTTTAAAGGTTCCAATGAGAAATCAAGAAGATGAAAAGATACCCTATAAAACTGTTTCATTAGGTATTATAATTGGGAAAAATTATATATTACTTTCAATGAGACAAGAAATTGATTTTATTGAAAAAATGATAGAAGCTAGTTTGCTCAATCCTCATAAAAAGAGTAAAATGATATTTCAAATATTTTTCAAAAATGCAAAATTATTTTTAGATTATTTAAAAGAAATAAATAAAACTATTGATAGGGTTGAGGAAGAATTGCATAGATCTATGAAAAATTATGAACTAGAAACATTGATGTATCTTGAGAAAAGTTTAGTGTACTTCACTACTTCACTTAGATCAAATGAAATTATGATGGAAAAACTATTAAAAGGTAAAATACTTGAGTTATACGAAGATGATGAGGAATTGTTAGAAGATACTTTGATTGAAAATAGACAAGCTATTGAAGTTACAAATATTTATAGTAATATTTTATCAGGTATGATGGATGCTTATGCGTCTGTTATATCAAATAATTTGAATATAGTAATGAAAATATTAACAGTTGTTACTATATTACTTCAAGTACCAACAATATTAACTAGCTTTTATGGGATGAATGTAAAACTTCCATTTCAGGAAAATCCTTTAACATATATAAATATAATAATATCATCCATAATAATAATGATTATGACTTTTTTATGGTTTAAAGGTAAAAAATGGTTATAAAAAATCCCCGTTTTGATCTGAACCCAAAAAATGAAACAATAAAAAAAACACCCCCGAAAGTGATAAAATAAAAGTAGGGGGTGTTTTTTAATGGCAAAGAAAGGACAGAAGTTTAGGGAGTACTCGTAAGAGTTTAAAGAAGAAGTAGTAATTGAAAAATTACCGTATCAAACAATAGCAAAAATGTACTAAATAGTTAAAACAAGAGAATAAAAAACGCAAAAATAGAAGGAACATCAAGCAAAAAACGTGGAAGACCTAAAAAAGAAAGCATAGAGGAAGAAATGATGTGATTAAAAGCAGAAAATGCATATTTGAGATTATGAAGAAATGGAAAATGACCCTAAAAAAAATAAGAATAATAGATAGATTAAAAGAGAACTATCCAATAACATTATTATGTAAGATAGCAGGGATATCAAGGAATAGTTATTATAGATACAAAAGAGGAATAAAAAGAGATACAGAATTAAGAGATTGAAGTATATTTTAAATTTAAAGGAAGATATGGATCGGTCTGCCCCCTGGCTATTGGAGAAGAAATAAGGAAAACATTTACAAACAATAAAATCATTAAACTTAATTGATTTAAATTCTTCTAAGTCAGAATTATTATATTGATCAGAAAAAAGATTAAAAACGAAATCTGGAGTAAAATAATATAAAGAACCATGAGGTCTGTTGTAAAAATAAATGTATGAAATATAGTAATTATAAACATCATCAATATAGTTAAATTCAATAGATTCAACAAATTCACGTTGAACGCTAGAATGAAATGACTCGACATAAGCTTGAGAGTTAGGATTATTCTTGTAACCAAATTCATGAATAATGTTTAATTCATCCATAAAAGCAGCAGTAATTTTAGCAAATGGACATTATCTGACCTAATAATGAGATTATCAGGAGTAGCACCTCTTAATAGCTTTTCTTAAAGTTGAAATAAAGTCTTTAGCAAATTACCAATATAAACACCAACAACAGCCCTATCAAAACTATCGATTATAGTAAGTATTGCGATATAACCATCATATTTAGTGGGGATAAATTTAATATCTGATTCCCAGTATTGATTAGGTCTGGTAATGTCGTGATTTTTAGGTCTTCTTTTAGGATGTTTTGGATGATGACGATAATTTCTAATAAGATTTAATTCTTTTCTTAATCTATGAATCTTTTTGTGATTAATTTATACTTGTGTCTAAAAATAGCAGCTAACTTCTTAGAACCAAGAGTTTTGTAAAAGAACTCAGGATTCAAAGTGTCATCAATAGATAACAAATCAACAAGCAATTGTTTAATATAATCATCAGAAACTTTTTTACCGTCAGCAGTATAGGAATGACCTTTAAAATAAGACTTTCTGGTTAACAAAAAACAACCTGTTATTGAACTGGAACTAATGTTATAACGATTGAGTAAAAAAGAAGTAGAAAAAATCTCTATATTTAAAAATAATCAAAAAAACACCAATAAAAGTTACTTTTTCCAGTTGTGTTAAAAAGTTAATCTCATCTTCTTGCATTTTAATAAGCAATTCCTTTTCAATAAGAAGACGTTCATAATATTCAATTTTTTTCTTCATAACAGCAGAATCATCAGAATTATTAGAGTTGTTTCTAACAATACCAGCAGACTCATATAGCGGAACCTTAGAAATATCAGAAATAATGGACTTAGGCCTTCCTTTCTTAGAATTAAATACATTATCATCATAACCGGATTCCTCATATTTTTTAACCCATTTATGTAAAGTGTGAGATGAAGGAATCATATAGCAATATCGGATAAAGACTTATCAGAATTAAGGTATTCTTTAACAACTTGAAGTAACCGAGAATACTTATTTCTATTTTTCATACCAAACACCCCTTTCATTTCTTTAGTTTAATGATAACATTTTCTTATTTTTTCTTTAAATATTCCATGGGGTGATTACGAGGATATAGAAGACATATATTCGCAAAAAATAATCAACCATAAAAGAGTGTATAGAATAATGATTAAAAGCTAAAATAAGAAAAACAAATAAACAAAGAATAATAAGTTATAACAATATTGAAATTAAGAATAATATTCTTAAAAGGAATTTTAAAACCAAAGAACCAAGAACAAAATTTGTTTCAGATATAACAGAAATAAAAGCAAAAGATGGGAAATTATTCTTATCTGTAATACAAGATTTATATAATAATGAAATAGTAAGTTTAAGCGTTACAAATGATATGATGCGTAAACACTTTGAAAAAATGGTAGAATCAAATGAAAAAATGCTATTTTTAATACTGATAGAGGTTTTCAATATACTCATCCATATGTTATAAACTTATTAAAAAATCATGGGATAATTCAAAGTATGTCAAAATTCCTATTGATAATGCACCAATTGAAAGTTTCTTTGGTCATTTGAAATGTTTATATTCAAGAACAAAAAACAAGAAATGAATATATTGATGTTATAGAAGACTACATAAATTTCTATAATAATGAGAGGTTTCAATCAAGATTAAATAATATGGCCCCAGTAGAGTACTGGAGCCATGTTGGATAAACCCATTATTTTATGCTTTTTTTAATTGTACCACTTTCGGGGGGCACATCATTTAAGGGGATTTTTAGTTAATTGAAAATGCCTAAAATTGAAAATGCAGAATATATAAGTAATATTGACATAGCAAAATTAAATATTTTTTCATATTTTGATAAAAAACTATTAAGTAAAGTTCCTATTATAGCCCAAGTAGAAGTAGCTAAAAATGCAATAATGCCTAATAATATAGATATCGATATAAGTGCAAAAATCGAATTATATGCAGGAATAATAAATGTGCCAGTAAGTGTAATAGCAAAAAAAATAGCTTTAGGATTAATAAACTGCATTAAAACACCAGTTTTATATGTTAAAAAAGAAGTTTCTTTTTCAGAAATATCATGAGAGCTATTTTTTAAAATCATATAAGCTAAATATATTAAATACAAAAATCCTATAGCGCTAATAATTATTTTTATTTTAGGTATTATTTTATATAACCAATAGTTGAAAATGCCACTTAAAACTAAAATAATAAAAAATCCTGTTCCGACACCAATTAAAAAAGGTATTGTTTTTTTATAACCATGTTTTCCTGAATATGCCATAGATAATATATTATTTGGCCCTGGTGTCCAAGAAGCAATTACAACCAATGACAAAAAAGCAATCCAATTCATTTTCTCACATCCATAATATTATAAATTTATTCCGTCTTTTAAATAATTAGAAAGAGACAATAAAAACGCTTTTTTATCTTTAAAAGTATTTTCAAATAAATACTCTATACCTGTATAATGTGAGATTCCCATTAAAAACATTGAGACAATTTTTTTGTTATCATTTTTTATATCATTTAAATTATTTAAATATCCATTTAAAAATGCTTCATAATATTTTTTTACTTCATCTTTTACTACAAACTCAGATTCTCTAATAATTTCATAATAATTTCTATTTTTTGAAAAAAATTCTAAAAATAGATAGATTCCAACAATTTCCTTTTCTAATCTGTTTAAATGTTTAGGAATATTTTTAGAAATAAATAATCTTGTTTTATAACTTATCTGTCTAACAATTTCTTTTAAAAAATCTTCTTTGCTAGAGAAATAAATATAAAAAGTTCCTACTGCTAATCCAACATAATTTGTTATTTCAAAAATCTTAACCTTATGATATCCTTTTTGGCTAAAAAGTTCTATACCAGCATTAATTAATAATTGTTTTGTATTTATTTGCTGTTCTAAACATTCTTCAATATTTAAATTAAATAAATCATGATTAATATTATTATAGAATATTCCATTAAACATTAAATCATAAAATGTATATTTATCTAAATTTACCCAATCATATGAAGACATAATTCCTAAAAATCTTAAACTTCCTATAATATAAATATAATCAACTTCATCAACTTCTTTTTCAAGAATTTTTTCTAGTATATCAATATATATTTCTCTTAATTCTTTTTCATATTTTGGAAATCTATATTGACCTTCTCTGAATATAGTAACAAGTGGTTTATATTTTTTAGCAGCTTCAAAAACAATTTCAAAAAATGATATTAATTTCTCTTTTTTATTTGAGCCATTATAATTATAGAATTCTTTTTTAAAAATTTTTAATAAATTTTCTAATAGATATTCAAATAATTCTTGTTTATTTTTAAAATAATTATAAAATACTCCGTTTGATAAACCTGCATTTCTACATATTTCGGCTATTGATACTGTCTCATACCATCGTTTAGAAAATAATTCAATTGCTGAATCAATTAGTTTTTCTTTTACATTTTTTTTCATACGACCATCTCCAATAGAATATTAAAAATTAACAAACACCTCTTTAAATAATTCAGGATCTTCTACAATAATAGAATGTCCAATATGATCAAATACTTTTATTTCACCATTTAGGTATTTGATTGTTTTTTTAGCCATTTCTTCAGTTATTAATAAATCTTTTTTACCAACAATAAACAAAACTTTATTTTTATAATTTTTTGCTAATTCTATATAGTTTATTCTTTCTAAAGCACGAGCATTTCCAGTAAAACATTCTTCTTTCATTAAAAGTGCTTCATTAGTCAATTCATCAAGCAATCTATCATCTTTATTTTCTGGCATAATACCTTTTAATGCTTCTCTTAATAGTGTTTTATTGCCTTTATACATATCCAATATAGGATAATATTCTTCTGGCGTTTTCAAACCATCTATAGGTGCAGAATCAATTAAAATCATTTTTTCTGATTTTTCAGGATATCTATAGCTTAAAGATTGAACAACTGCACCACCCAAGGAGTGCCCTACAATAATAGCTTTTTCTATATTTAATTTATCCATAAACATTTTTACATAATCAGCATAAATATCAATATCACACTTTTCAATTCTATCACTTCTACCAAAATTTGGCAAGTCTATAGCATAAGTATGAAATCCTTCTATATCCATTACCTTTTGATACCATCTAGCAGATGCAAAATTTCCATGTATCATTATAACAGGTTTTCCATTACCATTTTCATAATAACAAATTTTCTTATTGTTAATTTCAATATATTTTTCATTCATTCTTTTTCGCCTCCAATATAATTTTTTAAATTTTACATATGGCAGTTCAAAATACTTATAAAATCCTACTATTAATCCATAAATAATTCCTCTTGGAAAGAATAATACAAAAATTATTAATAATGTACCAAAAATTAAAGACATTGGAATTGAAGACCTAGAGAATATAAAAGGTAATCCTGTAATAATAAATGCACCAATTAATCCTCCATGAATGGTTGACATACCGCCAATTATTATCATAGCTAATAAGTTTAAAGAAGTAGCTAATCCAAAATCAGTAGGAGATATATATCCTAATGTATGTGCATATAATGTTCCAGATATACCTCCTAATACTGCGCTAATAACAAATGCATGTAATTTAATATATGATATATTTACTCCATATGCTTTAGATGCAACTTCGCTTTCCCTGACCATCTTATATTTTAGTCCTATTGGAGAATTAACTATTTTTGAAATAAAATATGTTAAAATTACATAAAATAATAAGTTTATAATATACATTCCAAAATCATTTTTTATTAATGGTTGAATATTTCTTATACCTATATGTCCTCCAAGTGGTTCTATAGCTCCTATTAATTGTTCAATTGCAATACCAAATGCCATTGTAGCAATGGCTAAATAAAAACCCTTTAATCTTAAAGCAGGTAGTCCTATTAATAATCCTAGAATTGCTGAAAGTAATATGGCTATTAATAGATTAATTAAAAAAGGAATATTGAAATTTAAAGATAAATAAGCTGTTGTATAAGCGCCTATCGCCATAAACGCGCCATGTCCAATTGAGATTTGTCCTGCATAACCCGAGATTATATTTAATCCCAATGCTGATATTGAAAAAATTAAAATGCTAGAAAAAATAAGTAATATAAATGGTTTAGATATAAATAAAATACCAATTAATAAGCCAATTAATAGTATATATAATGATTGTTTCATTTTAAACTCTCCCTTCGAAACCTTTAGAAAATATCCCTGAAGGTTTTACAACTAACATTATGATAAT
Source organism: Marinitoga sp. 38H-ov (assembly GCF_011057715.1). Taxonomy (NCBI): domain Bacteria; kingdom Thermotogati; phylum Thermotogota; class Thermotogae; order Petrotogales; family Petrotogaceae; genus Marinitoga; species Marinitoga sp. 38H-ov. The sequence goes on along the minus strand of NZ_LNGH01000002.1, from coordinate 6,576 downwards.
TAAAGCTAATACAATTGATAATTGAAAATCAGGAGAAATATACATACCAACAATTTTTTCAATTATACCTAATAGTAAACCTCCAAATATTGCTCCAAATAAACTAGAAAATCCACCTAAAACTCCTGCTGTAAAACCGTATAATTGCATATTAACCATCATATTAGGATGTATATATTCTTTTGGGGCAATTAAAACACCTACTAATGCAGATAACATAATTCCTATTCCCCAAACTATTGAATCTATTTTATCAATATTAATTCCAACAACACCAGCACCTATTTCGTCTTGAGATCTAGCTCTTATTGCTGTACCCAATTTAGTAAACTTTAAAAATAGCGCAATTATTATAGCTACTGAAAGAGAAATTATTGTTATCCATAAATCATTTATAGGCATAACTAAAATATTTTCACCTAAATTAAATATTAATGGAGGTCCAGAAAATAATACTGGAAAAGATTGATATTCTGTTCCCCATATTAAAACGCTTAACCCTTCAAATATCATTAATAATCCCAAAGTTACAATTAACATGCCACCATGAGATATATGTTTTATGGGTTTTAAAATTTTATCAATAACATATCCTAATATAAATCCAAAGATTAAAGCAGAAATTATTGAAATAATCAAATTGTTAGTAATTGAATAAATAGTAAATGCAAAAAATGTTGAAATCATTCCAGCGTGACCATGAGCAAAATTCATAACACCAACACTTCTGAATATCAATGCTATTCCAAAAGCCATTAATCCGTACAATGCACCTTGAGGAATTCCTAAAATAATACTTTGTAATATTAACATAATCTCACCTACCAAGATAAGCTTTTTTTATTTTTTCATCATTTAACATATCCTTTGCATTATCTGAATGAACTATTTTCCCTGTTTCTAAAATATATGCTCTATCACTTATTTTTAAAGCTTTCATAGCATTTTGTTCTACTAATAATATAGATATACCTTCTTTTTTTAGTTGAATTAATACATTAAATATTTCATCAACAATTATTGGTGCAAGTCCTAAAGATGGTTCATCAAGCATTAAAATTTCCGGATTACTCATTAAAGCTCTTCCTACAGCAAGCATTTGTTGTTCTCCTCCAGATAAAGATCCGGCAAATTGTTTTCTTCTATCCTTTAAAATTGGAAAAAGATTATATACTTTTTCCAAATTATTTTTTTCATTTCCACGAATGAAACTTCCCATTTTTAAATTTTCTTCAACATTTAAACCGGGGAAAACTCTTCTGTTTTCCGGACAAAGAATTATTCCTCTCTTTACTAATTTTTGAGTATTTTCTTTTGAAATATTTTCTTTGTTAAAAATTAATTCTCTTTTACATTTTACTAATTTTAAAATACCAAATAATGTTGAAGATTTTCCTGCGCCGTTTGCGCCTAAAATTGAAACTATTTCACCCTTATTTATCTTAAAAGATATATTTTTAACAGCATTTACATGACCATAATTGACAATTAAATTATTTATTTCAAGCATTTTCATTCTCCCCCAAATATACTTTTATTACTTCTTCATTATTAACTATCTCATTAGGCGTTCCTTCAGCTATTTTTTCTCCAAAACTCATAACAGTTATTTTATCTGAAATATTCATTACAAGATTCATATCGTGCTCAACTAATAATATTGTTATATTTTTTTCTTTATTAATTAATCTAAAAATGTCTTCGATTTCATTTGTTTCCTCAGTATTCAATCCAGCAGCTGGTTCATCAAATAATATAAGTTGAGGTTCTGATACAATAGCTCTAGCTATTTCAATTCTTTTTAAAATTCCATATGAAAGTTGAGTAGGATAAGATGATAATCTATTTTTTATTCCTAATAATTCAGCAACTTCTAGTATCTTTATTCTAATTTCTTTTTCAAATTTTTTTGATTTTCCATTTATCAATTGAAAAATATTTCCATTGAATTTATGTACAATTCCAGAATAAATATTTTCGTATACATTTAAAAAATTAAATAATTGCAAGTTTTGAAATGTTCTTGTTATCCCGTTGTATATAATTTCTTCTGAATTATATTTCAATATATTTTTTTCTTTATAAATCACTTCCCCTTTAATTGGTTTTACAACTCCTGTTATTACATTAAATAATGTTGTTTTTCCAGCACCATTTGGTCCAATCAAGGAATGTATTTTCCCTTTTTCTATTTCCATACTCATATTTTTAACTGCCGTTAATCCACCAAATTTTACTGTCACATTTTTTATTTCAAGCATTATTTCACCTCTTTAAAATATAGCGGGGAAATTCCCCGCTAAAAAATAATTCTAAAAATTAAAATTATTTTTCATAATAAATCCAATTTGTCATTTGTGACCAAACTCCGTTTCGAACTCTTAAAACATACATAGATTGTTTTCCTAATCTACATGTATTATCATTTGTATCATATGGTTTATATGTAATTTCATGAGCCAACATTCCAGACCATTTATTCATACTTTCTAAAGCTTTAACTAAACCTTCTCTTGTTAAATCTTTTCCAGCTCTTTGTAATCCTTCTACAAAAACCTCTGCTGCAATCATACCTGCTATTGCATATGCATTTGGCATTTGATTATAATATTTTTGATAAATTTGAAATGGTTTTAATTCAGGTTTTGAAAAATCCACATTTACCCATGCCATTGCCTCTACGCCCTCAACATCTTTTTTGCCTAAAAGAATATATGAAATATCTGAATTTGAATAAGTTAAAACATATTTTTGCTTTTGTAATCCATATTGTTTAGCTTGTTTTACAAAGTTAACAGATTGGGGAACAAATAACATAACAGCAATAGCGTCTGGTTGTTTTGTAATTAATTTTGTAAGTTCTGTTGAAAAATCATTTGCAGTCGGATTAATAGCAATAGTTTCTACAGGTTTCATATTATATTTATCTTTTAGAGTTTCTAATGCGGAATTTAAAAATTCTTTACCGGCATCATCATTTCTATATACAATAGCAATTTTTTTAGCTCTTTTTGTTTTTACTAAATAATTCATAACAATATTTCCTTCTAATGTGTAGTTAGGTTGTACAGGGAAAATATATTTTTTAGGTGGAATTGCTAATAATGATGAACCACTTGCTTGATATACATATGGCACTCTCTTTTCATTAACATAATCCATGACAGCTAAATTTCCTGGAGTTCCCAAACCACCTACTAATGCAAATACCTTATCGTTTTCTATCATTCTTTTTACTTCAACTGTTGTTTTTGCAGGGTTAAATTGGTCATCAGCAACTATTAAATTTATTTTTCTTCCGTAAACTCCGCCATTTTCATTGACGTAATTAAAATATGCATTCATACCATTTGCGACACTTTGTCCAATGACTGCAACAGGTCCTGACATTGCTTGGAATGTTCCTATCTTTATTTCTGTGTCTGTAACTCCATCTTTTGCAAAAACAAATCCAAACATCATAATAACACTTAAAACTACTAAAACTACTTTTTTCATTTTAATACCCCCTTATAAATAGCCTAATTTTTTGGCTTCTTTTTTTAAATCATCTCTAAAATCTGGATGAGAGATATTTATCATAGCTTTAACTCTCTCTCTAAAACTTTTTCCTCTTAAATGTGCAACACCATATTCAGTAACTACAAAATCTAAATCTTGTCTAGGTACAGTTACATATGATCCTTGAGGTAACATTGGTATAATAGTAGATATTGATCCATTTTTTGCTGTAGATCTTAAAGCAATTATCCCTTTTCCATTTTTGCTCATAACAGCTCCTCTATGAGTATCTAATTGACCACCAGTACCAGAATATTGTCTATTCCCTAATGATTCTGAACATACTTGGCCACTTAAGTCTACAGTAATTGCAGTATTAATGCTTACCATATTATCATTTTTTGCTATTATATATGGATCATTAACGTATCTTCCTCTCATTATCCAAACTCCAGGGTTATTATTCAACCATTCATACATTCTTTTTGTTCCTAAAGCAAATGTACAAACAAATTTTCCTTTCCACAATGTTTTTTTCATATTAGTTATAGCTCCAGCTTCAAAAAGATCTATCATTGATTCGGTAAACATTTCAGTATGAATTCCCAAATCCTTTTTATGATTTAATAATTTTGCTACAGCATTTGGAATACCCCCTATACCAATCTGTAATGTAGAACCATCATTAACTAATTCTGAAATATATTGAGCAATCACTTTCTCAGTTTCTGTTGGTTCAACAATAGGTAATTCAGGTATATCCCATGAGTTCTCAACAATGTAATTTGCTTGAGATATGTGAACTTGTGTTTCACCGTGTGTCCAAATAAATTTATTATTTACTTCTAAAATAACCATATCAGCATTTTCTAAAACATCAAGTTCATATACATTTGAAATTCCTAAATTTAAATACCCAGTTTTTTCATGCATTGGAGTAACTGTTCCCCAAAAAACTATTGTATTTCCTTCTTCTCTTTCATTCATTAATTTATCTGTCCCTGCCATGTGTAAATTATTAGGTATAAAATCAACTGTGTTTAATCCTATTTTTTGTGCTTTTCTTGTAGGTGGGCTTAAAAACCAAGAATTATTTTCATACGTATTTTCATATTCTTTATCCATAAAAAAGTCATATTCTTTCATATTTAAACATGTAACAACTTTTAATTTATCAAAATGATTTTTATATTTGTGCAAATTTTCTAATAACCCTTGTGCTTCTGCAGAAGCTAAACCAGTTATTATAGTAGCTTTTTTCGGTAAAGATAAAATAACCTCTTCAATAGATTTTAGCTTATTTTTATACATATCTTTCCACATATTATCACCCCTTAAATTCTCCCCATTTAACTACCGCAGATGCCCAAACAAATCCTAATCCTGCACCAACCATTACTATATTGTCACCATCTTTAATTTTTCCAGATTTTAGACCTAATTCTATAGATAATATTTGATCATTTTGCCCTATATGACCAAAATTTTCAAGGTAAGTAGATTGATGTTTATTTAATCCTAATTCATCTAATACAGCATAATGCGCAGAACGTTTGAAATGTAAAATAGCTAAATAATTTATATCTTTTCTAGTTAATTTTGATTTTTCTAAAGATTTATCAATTACATAATAAAAATTTGGCATTGTTTTTTCTTTAAGTTTTTCTTTAAAATTTTCAACATCTCTTACTACAAAATGCATGCTCTTTACATCTTTTTCTTCCATAGGCCATTTTTTTGTCCCACCAACTTCAACTACACAATCCTCAGAAAAAGAACCATCTCCCTTAAATGCAGTGCCTAATATAACATTTCTATTAAAGTTTTTTCTTAATACAATTGCTGCACCACCAGCGCCTATATCAAACATAAATGACGTTTCTTTTACATTATAATTAATTAAATCTCCATTTCTATAACCGCTTACTAATAATACAGTATTAATATCTTCATTAGCAATCATCATTGAACGAGCAACTTCCATACCAGACATCATTGAGCCACACATGGATTCCATATCAAATGACCAAGCGTTTTTTGCTCCTAAAGTATCTGCTACTTTTAAACCCGCTAACCAGCTTGGATAATCTTTATGTTGCCCTCCATTCCATATTACTAAATCAATTTCTTCAGGAGTTATTTTAGCATTTTCAATAGCGTTTTTTGCAGCTTCTATTCCCATATAACTAGTTGTATCTTTAGGTCCGGGAATAGGTTTTTTTAATACTCCAAATTTTTCTTTAATAACATCAGTAGGTATTCCACTTTTTTTAGATATTTCCTCAGCCGTCATATAATTATTTGGTATATATGTTCCAATTCCCATTATTCCAACATTCATTTTTTCACCTTCAAATCATAAATTTTTAATAACAATAGCAGTACCCATACCCCCACCAATACATAATGACGCTAATCCATATTCTAAATTTCTCTTTTTCATTTCATATAATAATGTTATTACTATTCTATTTCCTGATGCACCTATTGGATGCCCTAACGCTATTGCTCCTCCATTTACATTTGTTCTTTCCATAAACCATTCTTTGCTTAATCCATATTTTTCACTTAATTCTTTTATTACTGCTAATGATTGTGCTGCAAATGCTTCGTTTAATTCTAGTAATTCCATTTCTTCAAGTTTTATCCCTTTCTTTTCTATTATATTTGTTATTGCTGCTACTGGCCCTATTCCCATTATACTTGGATCTACTCCACCTTGTTCATACGCTACTATTTCTGCTAATGGTTTTAATCCATATTTTTTTACAGCACTTTCTGATGCTATTATCATTGCACTTGCTCCGTCATTTATTCCTGATGAGTTACCTGCTGTTACTGTTCCATCTTTTTTGAATGCTGGTCTTAATTTTGCTAATGTTTCTTTTGTTGTTCCAAATCTTGGATATTCATCTGTGTCAAATATTTTTGTTTCTTTTTTTGTTTTTATTTCTATTGGTACTATTTCTTCTTTGAATTTCCCTTCTTTTATTGCTTTTTCTGCTCTTTGTTGGCTAATCAATGCAAATTCATCTTGTTCTTCTCTTGTTATCCCATATTTTTCTACTAAGTTTT
>NZ_LNGH01000001.1:619-15237 GCF_011057715.1 Marinitoga sp. 38H-ov | reverse complement strand
TTGATTTGCAAAATACATACTACCAAAAGAAAAGAACTCGGTAAAAAACTTTATTTATCTTTAGATGTTAAGAATGATTTTGTTCTTGATTTTACTGTAGGCATCTTTTCATGAATCAAAATTCTTTGATGATTATTTCAATAAATCTTTTTCTAAGATTTTATTAGATGCAGCATATGATTCATACGATATTTTTCTAAAATAAAATCTTCTGGTTCTATTCCTGTTATTGATTAGAATATGAGAAACACTAAATATCATGAATCATATAATATGTTATGAAATCTTTTAGAACAGTATTTAAGGATGATTATAAATTATGTTGGGAAATAGAACTCGTAAATGGCATTATGGATACATGAACTGAATATGTTTGGTATGTTATAAATAGAAATTATTTAACTTTTACTGGTATTACCGTTGTTTTATTATTAATTGTTCTCTTTAACCTTTTCCATGGTTGTAATTTAAAAAAGATTTCTAATTTTTTCGGTCCTTAGACTTTTTGTACACTCTAGATTCAATATATATAATCTAAACTTAACTTTTAATCAAACTATTTGTATATTTATTTTCATATAATCTATATAACCAAATAATCATATGGAGGGTTTACATGAATAAATTTGTAGAGATAGTAAAGATTTTTTCTGATGAAACAAGATTGAGAATATTAAATATTCTTTTTCAAGGCGAACATTGTAATTGTGATTTAGAAGAAGTTTTAGAATTATCTCAACCAAACATTTCAAAACATTTAAAAAAAATGCTGCTACTTGACTTAGTTACAAGTAGAAAAAGTTCATATTGGACATATTACAAAATAAATCAAAAGGTTTTTAATGAGCATCCTTTTATAATAGAAATTATGAAAGAGATACAAGTATTAGAACCATTTAAAACAGATCTAATAAAATTAAAAGAATATATAAATTCACCAAAAAGATGTAAAAAAAATTAAAAAAGAGGAGTGAAAATATGGAAAAAAAGATGAATGTTTTTGAAAAATATTTAAGCGCATGGGTTGCCATTTGTATTGTTTTAGGGGTCTTAATAGGGAAATTTATTCCCGTGTTTCCTCAAACATTGAGCAAATGGGAATATGCTAATGTTTCAATACCTGTAGCAATATTAATATGGTTAATGATTTTTCCAATGATGCTAAAAATAGATTTTTCAAGTATTAAATATGTTGGGAAAAATCCTAAAGGATTAATTGTTACTTTAACTGTAAATTGGATTATAAAACCATTTACTATGTATTTCTTTGCTTGGATATTTTTTAAATATATATTTGCAGCCTTTATAACACCTGAATTAGCTAGTGAATATATTGCTGGAGCAGTATTATTAGGAGCAGCCCCTTGTACTGCTATGGTATTTGTTTGGAGTTATTTAAGCGATGGAGATCCAGCATATACTCTTGTTCAGGTTGCTATTAATGATTTAGTAATTTTATTTGCATTTGCTCCAATAGTATCTTTCCTATTAAAAGTTGGAAATGTAGATGTTCCTTTTGACACATTATTATTTTCCGTTATAATTTTCGTATTATTACCATTAATTGCAGCAATTTTTACTAGAAAATATGTTATTAATAAAAAAGGAATTGAATGGTTCAATAATGTATTTTTAAAAGAGTTTTCAGTTGTATCAACTATAGGGTTATTGTTGACATTGATAATATTATTTTCATTCCAAGGAGAAGTAATTTTAAATAATTACTTGCATTTACTATTAATCGCAGTCCCATTAATAATACAAACATTTTTCATCTTTTCAATTGGTTACCTTTGGTCATATAAATGGAAATTACCTCATAGAATTGCAGCCCCAGCATCAATGATTGGAGCAAGTAATTTTTTCGAATTAGCTGTAGCAGTTGCAATATCATTATTTGGTTTAGAATCAGGAGCAGTTTTAGCTACTGTAGTTGGCGTTTTAGTAGAGGTCCCTGTAATGCTTACATTAGTTAATATAGCTAATAAGACAAGAACCAAATTTGTATGGGAGTGATAAAATGAAAATAGCATTTATTTCAGATATTCATAGTAATTTAGAAGCATTAAATTCGGTTTTAGAGAATATAAAAAAGAGAAATATTGATAAAATATATTGTTTAGGAGATTTGGTAGGATATGGTCCAAATCCAAATGAAGTAGTTGAAATTATAAGAAATATGAAAATAGAAAGTATTATGGGAAATTATGATGATGCTATAGGTTTTGAAAAAGAAAGTTGTGGGTGTGCATATAATCCCGGAAGAGAAACAGAAGTTGGTGATGAATCAATAAATTGGACAATAAAAAACACAAGTAAAGAAAATAAAGAATTTTTAAAGTCATTACCTATGAAAAAAGAAATAGAAGTTGAAGGAGTTAAAATATTATTAGTACATGGCAGTCCATTAAATCATTTATTAGAATATGTTAAGCCTAATATAACCTCAAAAAGATTAAAAGAATTAACAGATAATGTTAATGCAGATATTATAATAAACGGTCATACACATTTAATGATGGCAAAGCACTTAAATGGAAAAACCGTATTAAATCCAGGAAGCGTAGGTAGAACAAAAGATGGAGAACCATTAGCTACTTATTTAATATTAAATGTTGAAAATGGAGTATATAATTATGAATTTATTAAAGTACAGTATGATGTAAAAACAACAGTAGAAAAAATAATAAAAGTAGGATTACCAGTAGAATTAGCAACAGTTTTGGCATTGGGTAGAACCTTTAATATGGGAGAAGGTAGAAAAAATAAAAATATTGAATTTAAAATATAAATGCTCGGATACCCGAGCATTTTTCATATTTATCATGCATATAATAAATACCCTACATAAATTAATCCTATTATTAAAGAAATGAGTACGGGAACAATTTTCCATTTCATATATTCCGTAAAACCAAACTTCCTACCAATATTTTTTTCTAAATAATTTACTGCAATTATATTTTGAACTGCACCAAGTGGAGTTAAACTTGTTGCAAAATTTGCACCTATTGCAAATGCCCACCATAATACTGGTGTAATACCTTGTCCGACTAATATTTTAATAACTGGTGCTAATATTAAAGCTGACGGTACATTGTTTAAAATTGGAATTGTAATTATTGCTATAATATAAAAAACTCCCAATAGTAAAAGAGGTTGAGGTTCTAAAGGTATAAACATATGAGCAATTTTTTCTGTAAAACCAACTTCTTCCAAAGCATATGATGTCATGTACAATCCAGCAAAGAAAAATAACATATCCCAATCAATATCCTTGGCTATATCTTCATAACCATGTGCAAATTTAAACACAAGAATCGAACCGCCTAATAATGCTATAACAGCTAATTCCACATTTAACGCAGAATGTAGAATAAATAAAATTATTACTAAAACAAAATCTATTAAAGAATAAATCATCATTTTTTTATCAGTTATAGCTTTACTTTCATCCATTTTTTGCAATTTTTCGATGTTATTTAATGTTTTTTCGTCTACTTTAAGATGTTTTTTAAAATATATAAGTACACCTATGAAAGCTAAGATTGATACAGGTCCCATTTTTATCATAAAATCGTTAAAAGAATATCCACTAATTGATCCTATAACAAGATTTAAAGGACTTCCAATTAATGTTGCAGCACCACCAATATTATCCATTAATATTGTCAGCATTATTAATGGAATTGGACTTATTTCAAGCAGATCTGATATTAAAAAAATCATAGGCGCCATTACTAAAATAGTAACAACATTATCTAGAAAAGCTGATGTTAGAGCAACAATAATCATTAACATTGTGACAGTTAAAAAGAATCTTTTACCCCCGAATTTTATTATTTTAATTGAAAAAAATTCAAAAAAACCCGACTTACTTAAAAAAGCAACAATCATCATCATACCAGTTAAAAGTCCCATGGTATCTATATCAACAACATGGCTAAAATTTTCAGTATCTAATCCTTCAACTAATCTTAAAGCTGAGATTATTAAAGCAAGACTAAATACTACAACAGGTTTGTTTTTCTTCCCAAATATAATATATAAATAAGCAGCAGTTACAATTATTAATACTAAAATTGCATTTAAAGTCATTGTATCACCTCTATATTTTTTGTTTCAGTAAATAGATTTTTTAAGTAATTCTTTAAATTTTCAGAAGAAATTTTATAACGAATTTTTTGTGCTTCGCGCTCACATACAACAAAACCATTTTCTTTTAATACTTTCAAGTGTTGTGAAGCTAATGGTTGGGAAATATTTAATTTTTTTGAAATATGATTAACGCATACTGGAGTTTCTATTAAAATATTTAATATTCTTATTCTAATAGGAGAACTCAATAATGAAAATATATTTGATAATTTGTTTATATATTCATCTGAGATATCTATCACTCCTTTCTTATATAAAATATTTTTTATATAAAATCTAAATTATATAATATTCCTTTCATATGATGATATCTTTTCTTTAATATTTAAAGTTGTGGATAAAAGAATTAATTTTTGATATAATTATAAAGTTAAATATCTTTTTATATAATTAGATTATAAAAAATTTAAAATTAAATGCAAAAATTTTTGAGGTGATTACATGTATTATTTAACTAAGAATGGAAATTTTATATATAAAAATGCAAAAAATAACTCAAACAAATATATTACTCCTTTAATTACAGATACTCATATGCATATTTTAGGTTTTGGTGAAAAATTATTAAATATTGATCTTGAAAACATGGAAGATAATGAAATTATTAATATAATAAAGAAAAAATTAAAAGATAATCCAAAAAAAATTGTATTAAGAGGATGGAGTACGACAAACATAGATATAAAATCTTTAGACAACATTACTAAGGATATACCTATAATATTAATTAGAAGATGTGGCCATGTTGCAATTTGTAATTCTAAAGTGATTGAAAAATTAACTAAAAACCTTAATTATATTGACTACAACAGCGGGAAAATAAAAGAAAAAGCTTTAGAAGAATATTATGAAACATTTGGATACTTTTCTAATATTGAAAAAGCGTATGAAGAATCTAAAAAATATTTAATTTCAAAAGGTTATGGATATGTTCATTCTGATGATTTACATGGTATAGATAAGGAAGATTTACCTTTTGATAATGAAATAAAAATATTTGAAAAAGTTGCTATAAATAATTATAATGAATTATTAGATTATTTTAAAAAAGGATATTTTAAAGATTATAAATCTGTAAAAGTATATTTAGATGGTTCTTTAGGAGGAAAAACTGCGTATTTAAGAGAAAAATATAATGATGGTAATGATAGAGGTAATTTGGTTTGGAAAAAAGATGAATTGAAAAAAGTATTAGAATTTTGCGAAAATAATAATCTGCATTTATGTATGCACGCAATTGGAGATGCAGCAATAGATGAAATTTTAAAAAGTTTTGAAGAATTAAAACCTCAAAGCATTCATAGAATAATTCATGCTTCAATTCTGCATGACGATCAAATAGAAAAAATTAAGAAATATAAAATTATTCTCGATATGCAGCCTCAATTTATTGAATCTGATAAATCAATATTAAAAAGTAGACTTAGCGAAAGAGAAAAATTAACATATAGGTTTAAAAAAATATATGAAGAAAATATACCTTTAATATTTTCTTCTGATGCCCCCGTTGAAATGCCTGATTGGATTAGAGATGTAAGAATATTACAAAAGCATGGATTGCCTTTAAAATATATTATTTATAATTTAACATATTTACCACAATTAATTGATGGGTTTAGTAGAGATGAAGGTTACTTGATTTTTGATGATAATCCTTTTGAAAGGTTAACAATACCTAGGATCGGAGAGTAAAATGTTATATACAATATTATTAATTGTTTTGATATTGTTTGTATTTTTATATTTTAAAACTAAATATAAATTAGAAAAAAATATCAAGAATTTTTATTTTATTCTTGATAATTTGCCGCATATAATTGTTATACATGATATGAATAAAATATATTATTTATCTCCTTCATATAAAAATATAATAAATAAAGAAATTAAAAAAATTGAAGATTATTTATCTATATTCTCTGAAAATGAGAAAGCAGAAATAATTAAAATATTATCCGATGAGAAAAAGGGAGTTTATAAAAATGGATATAGAACTATAAATAATAGAGAATTTTATATTATTTCAAAACCTATAATTTATAATGGAAAAAAGGTTTCTATGAAAATATTTAATGATATTACCGATATAATAGAAAAAGACACTGAATTAAATAATATGAACAATGTAAATGAAATAATAAATCAATTGTTGAATTTAACATATTCAAGCGAATATAATTTAATTGGAACTGTAGAAATAATATATAATTATTTAAGAAAATTAAATTTTATAGATTTATTTTCTTTTGCTGAAATAAAAAATGATATTGCAAATATAAATATATATTATAAAAATAAAAAAATGACATATACTTCTAGTAAAAACGATAAAATATTAATATGGTATATATATAATAATAATATTAAGAAGTTATACATTGAAGATATATTTAAATTTAATAAATATAAAACTATTTTAAATTTAGGATCTGAAATTAAAGAACTCACATCATATATTTTCTCTTTTAAATTCGAAAATGAAATCAGTTGTATTTTTTTTTCTAAAATAGGTAATGATGCTTATTCAAACAGAGATAAAAAAATTATAGAATTATTAGCGTCTCAAATTAATTTTATTTTAAGATATCAATATGTCCTACATAAATATAATATAGACAAAGAATATTTTAAAAACATAGCAAATAAAGATCCATTAACAAAATTATATTCAAGATTCTTTTTCAATGAATGGATTTTAAAACATTCTGAATATTTAAAAAGAAAAAATAAGAAAAGTATTTTTGTTATGATAGATATAAATAAATTTAAAAATATAAATGATACATATGGTCATTTAGTAGGTGATGAGGTATTAAAATTTGTTGGTAATAGAATTTTAGAAAATATTAGAGCAATGGATATAGCAGTTAGATTTGGTGGAGATGAATTTTTATTAGTATTTCTTGATACTAATATAGAGGATATAAATAAAAAGATGAAAATTTTATGCAAAGAAATAAAAAAGAATAAATTTGATTTTGATCTTGATATATCATATGGAATATCTGAATTTAATGGAGAAAATTATGTTGAGGCTTTAAAAATAGCTGATGAGAATATGTATAAAATGAAAAATATAAAAAATGGAAATAACAATTAAATATATTGTAATTAAAAAATGCATCTTTTGATGCATTTTTTAATACTTATGGTATAATATTATAGGGTGATAATATGTTAAATGTGAAATTTATGAGTAATCTTAAAACAATAACTGATAAAAAATCAATAAAATTGGATATCGCAGAAGAAAGAAGTATTGAAGAAATATTAGATCTTATAGGTAAAGAAATTAATTCTAACTTCGAAATTGTTAAAAAAGAAAAAGACCATATGATTTTAAAATTATTTATTGATATTATGGGACAAAAGAGTTATATAACTATGAGAGTTAAATTTTTACATAATAATGAATTTATTAATTCTGATAAAAAAATTAAAGATGGGGTATTACAAATACTACCTTTACTAGGTGGAGGATAATTTTAAAAAAGGAGTGATAGAAATGGATTACATGAAAGCATACGAAGAATGGTTAAACAGCTCATATATTGATGAAAATACAAAGAAAGAATTATTATCCATCAAGGATAATGAAAAGGAAATTATGGAAAGATTCTATAAAGAATTAGAATTTGGAACAGCTGGTTTAAGAGGTATTTTAGGTGCTGGATCCAATAGAATGAATATTTATACAGTTGGAAAGGCTACTCAAGGATTAGCTGAATTTATAATATCAAAAGGCGAAGAGTATATGAAAAGAGGAGTTGTTATTGCATATGATGTAAGGCATAATTCAGATGTCTTTGCAAAAACAGCTGCATTAATTTTAGCAGCAAATGGTATTAAAACTTACTTATTTGATCACATAGCTCCAACACCATTATTATCTTTTTCTGTTAGAAGATTACATACAGCTGCTGGTATAGTTATAACAGCTAGTCATAATCCAAAGAATTATAATGGTTACAAAGTATATTGGGAACAAGGTTCACAAATTTTAGATGATGTTGCAATACCAGTTATGGAAAACATAAAAAAATTAACAGACTTTTCTATGATTAAAAAGATCTCAGAAGAAGAAGCTTTGAAAAAAGGATTATTAGAATATGTAGGAAAAGATATAGAGGATGAATATATAGAAAAAGTAAAAGGATTAGCTATAAGAGAAGATATTGATAAAGAAGTAAAAATTGTATACACACCTTTAAATGGAACAGGAAACAAACCTGTAAGAAGAGTGTTAGCAGAAAGAGGATTTAATAATGTATTTGTTGTTCCAGAACAAGAAAATCCAGATCCTAACTTTACAACAGTTGGATATCCAAATCCTGAAGATATTAAAGCATTTGAATATGCTAAAAGATTAGCAAAAGAAAAAGATGCTGATATAATAATTGCTACAGATCCAGATTGTGATAGAACAGCAGTTATGGTAAAACATAATGGGGAATATGTTCCTTTAAATGGAAATCAAACAGGTGCAATTTTAATTAAATATATAATTGAAGGAAGAAAAGAAAAAGGAACTTTATCAGATAAAGGTATGATTATAAAGTCTATAGTTACAGGTGACTTAGGAAAAGAGTTAGCACAAAAGTATGGAATAGTAACTTTTGAAACATTAACAGGATTCAAGAACATTTGTGGTTTAGAAAATGAATTAGAAGGAAAATATGATTTTGAATTTGGATATGAAGAAAGTATTGGTTATGTCACAGGAACATTTGTAAGAGACAAAGATGGTGTTATTTCTTCAATGTTTGTATCTGAAGCAGCTGGATATTATAAAAAACTTGGTAAAACGTTAGTTGATGTGTTAAATGATATGTACAAAGAAATCGGATATTATTTTGAAGATAATTTCTCTATTATCATCGAAGGTTTAGAAGGTATGGCAAAAATGAAAAGAATAATGGAAGTATATAGAAAAGAATTCCCAAAAGAAATTGGAGATATGAAACTTGTAAGATATATTGATTATTTAGAAAAGAAAGATTTAAATTTAACAACAGGCGATACAAAAGAAACAGATGTCCCAAAATCAAACGTATTGAGATTTTTCTTTGATGATGGTTCATGGTATGCTGTAAGACCTTCAGGAACAGAACCAAAACTAAAGATTTATATTTATTCAAAAGATAAAGAAGAAGAAAAATCAAAAGAAAAATTAAAATTGATGAAAGAAAAAATAATGGAAATAATAAACTCAGTTGAATAATTCTCCCCCCCTCTGATTTTCAGAGGGGGTTTTATTATTGAAATGTGATATAATTTTGTTGTGGAGGTGAAACAATGAGACGATTTTGTACTTCTGGACCTGTTGATAAGAACACTTGTTATTATGTTGAAAGACCAGAATTAATGGAAGAAGCACTTGATCATATAGAAAATTGGAGATACTTTACAGTATCAGCACCAAGGCAAACAGGGAAAACTACATTTTTAAATGAAATAGTGGAAAAAACTAAAGATAAATATTTGCCTATATTTATTTCATTTGAAACCCTTGGAAGGATTGAAAATGAGAGTGAATTTATGGAGTTTTTTAAAGAAAAAATAGATTTTTATCTGCAATTCAAATATGGAAAATCATTTGAATATAAAAAAATAAGTAAAATAAGTCATATAAATAGATATATAATAGAAATGAGTGAAAAATTTGAAAAAGAAATAATATTAATGATAGATGAATTTGAAAAGTTTAACAATGAAGAATTAATGAATGAATTTTTACACGCAATACGGGAAATGTATCATATGAGAAAGGGATATAAATTAAGAAGTGTGATACTAATAAGTGTAAATTATTTAAGTGGAGTATTAGAAGATAATGCAAGTCCATTTAATATAGCAGAACACATTGAAGTTCCATACTTTACAAAAGAAAAGGTATATGACTTATTAAATCAACACGAAAAAGAAACAGGACAATTATTTGAAGAAGAGGTAAAAGAACTCATATGGCATAATGCAGGAGGACAACCCGGATTAACTAATGCATTGGCATATGATTTAGTAACAAAAAAAGCAAAAAATGAAAAAATAATAACAAAAGTTCATTTTGAAAAAACATTAAATGATTTTATGTATGTATATATAGATAAAAATATAGCTAATATAATAACAAAGCGAAAAAAGAAAAAGAATTGGTAATGAAAATATTATTTGAACCAGGAAGCGTTGAATTTAATATATATGATGAAAGTATAAATTATCTATATCTAAATGGAGTAATAGATAATTGTGAAGGAAAATGCTGTGTAAGAGTACCGTTATATTATAAAGCATTATATGACAGATTTAAACCACAGATAAATGAGGAAAAGAATTATATGGCAACAATAAAAGATACAATAAAACCATATATAAAAGCTGATAGCAGCTTAGATTTAAATAAATTAATAGAGAGATATACAAAATATATAAAACAAAGAGGAGCAATAATGTTTAAAGGAAAAAATTATTATGAAGGTGTATATCAATATAATTTAGATCAATTTCTAAGTTTATACGTAGAAGCAGCAGAAGGAAAAGTATATCCTGAAACACAAGTGAATGGAGGAAGAATAGACTTATTAATAAACTTTAATAATAAAGAGTATTTAATAGAAGTAAAATCAGATATAACAGAAAATGAATATGAAAAAGCAAAAAAGCAATTATTTGAATATATAACAAGAAATGGATTAAAAGAAGGATGGTTACTAGTATATTCTAGTTCAATAGAAGATTTTGAATATATACCAGAAGAAAAAGATGGAGTAAAAATTAATGTGTGGTTTATAAAAACTAATTTTGAAAGTCCATCGAAAATATAAAAATATAAAAACGGGGGGAAGAGAATGAATTTAGGATTGAAAAATAAAACAGTATTAGTTACTGGAGGAAGTTCAGGAATAGGTTTAGCTGTAGCAAAGATTTTTAGCGTTGAAGGTGCTCAGCCTGTAGTAATATCCAGAAATAAAGAAAAATTGAAAAAAACAGAATTTCCATATATTATGTGTGATCTTTCAAAAAAAGAAGATATAGATAATATGAATAAGAAATTTGAAGAAAATTATGGCGTTCCAGATATTATATTTTTAAATGCAGGAGGGCCTAAGCCTGGATATTTTGAAGAAACATGTGAAGAAGATTGGCAATATGGATTTGAACAAAATCTTATGAGTACTATTCGTATTTTAAAATATTTTTTACCTAAAATGAAAAATAAAGAATGGGCGAGAGTTGTATTTTTAACATCACTTTCTGTAAAAACACCAATAGAAAATTTATATATATCAAATTCAATAAGATTAGGAATAACAGGCTTGCTTAAAACATTATCTTTAGAATATGGGAAGTACAATATAACTTTTAATGCAGTAGGTCCTGGCTGGACAAAAACAACAAGAATTAGAGAATTAGTCAATGAAGATAAAGAAAAGCAAATTTCAGATAGTATTCCTTTAAAGAGGATGGCAATGCCTGAAGAAATAGCGAATGTAGTAGTTTTTCTTTCATCTGAAAGAGCATCATATGTTAATGGTCAAACTATTTTAGTAGATGGTGGATTGTCAAAATTCCCATTATAATAAAGTCTATAAAAAAGATCATAAAAAATCTTGTGTAAATAAAAATAAAACCCTTCTTATTTTACAATATCAAGAAGGTTTTTTCTTTTTTTGACAGTACTTTTATAACTTAACCTCAATTTTTGTATTTCCATATGTTAATTATTGTCATTTTTAATAAAATATATCCAATAACGAACCAGAAAATAGCATTTAATGCTGATATTGATAGCATTTTTGCATTGAATATTCCCCTTAAAACATATTCTCTAACGAATTCTATTGCATGAGTTATTGGATTTACCTTGACTATAGGTTGTAATATGGAAGGAAATACATTTATTGGGAAATATATTGGACTTAAATATTGTAAAAGCGGTATAATTATTGAATTTACTACTGCTACTGCGGTTACGCTTTTCCCTATTATTGCAGAAACTGATGCTGATATTCCCGATAATGTCATTGTTTGAATTAGTAAAAATATAAATACAATTATAAACTTTAAAAATCCCAGATGTAAATATATTAATTTACTAATGTTAATGCATATAACAATACTATCGTATTTAATAATCCCATTCTAAAGAATTTTCCAAATATTAATGTTCTCATTTTTATTGGCAAACTTAATTCAAAATATATTTTTTGTTTCGTCACAAATTCTATTCCTAATTCAACTCCACCAACTATAGAAACTATTATCATTGCCAGAGAATTAAGCCTATTGATAATGCCTGTGAATACATATCGCTATTAGAAATTTTCCCCAATCCATATAGTAATATCATTATAGATATAGTCTGGGATATCAGTAATGTAATTATTTTTGATTTTTCCAGAAATAAGTATTTGGCTTCATATTTATAATATTCCAGCATTAATTTACCTCCATACTCAATATCTGCACTTTGTATTCAACAAATGTCTTTAATACATCATTTTGTACTGTTTCAATGTTATCATTTGTGTATACTTCTATAACATGTTTTAATTCTTTATTTTCCATAGTTGCTACCTGTGTTTTTTCAATACCTAATTTTTCCAGAACATCATCAACCGATATATCTGTATTTGATAAATCAACCACTTTTATATTTGCATTACCAAATTTTTGTTGAATATCATTCTCTATTTTATCTAATTCTGCTTTAACAACTACTTTTTCTACTCCTTCGATTTTTTCTATTTTTTCCTTTATTTCTTTTTTCCAATTTTTTACTGTAAATTTCAATATTTTCATTGTTTTCCCCTCACTGAAATCTATTATTTTTCCACCTATTATTATTTTTTTAGTATCATCTAATTCATTTCTCATATTTGTAACCAATAATATTATCTTCTTTTTTCAAATTTCTTATATGATCCCAGGCTATTTTTTGTGATTCTGGATCGAATCCTATTGTGGGTTCATCAAATAAATGAAATAGCGCATCTTTATTTATTATGGATTTTAAAAATTCTATTTTCTTTTTCGTTCCCCCTGAAAGATGTGTTATCTTCTTTTTCATATCTTCATTTTTTATACCATAACTTTCTGCTAAAGAAATAATATCTTTTTTTCTATATGGACTTTTCACAATTTTAGAATAAAATAATAAAAAGTCTATTATTTTAAATCCAGAAGGCACTATGTTTTCCTGAAAAACTGCACATATATCTTTTCCATTTAAAAATATATTTCCGCTATCTGGTTTCATTATTCCACTCAATATTTTCAATAATGTACTTTTACCACTAGCATTATGTCCAAATAAACTGAAAATTTCCCCTTCTTTAATTTCAAAAGTTATATTATTTAATATTATTTGTTTTTTTTAACTTTTCCGCAATTGTTCTACCTTGAGCATTATTACTTACCTCTAGTAATATATCTATTAAATCCGTATTTTCATTTTTAATCAATTCCAAATTTTTTATTATATCCTTTTTTAAATCCATTTATTAGTGAAAATATATTGAGAATTTATACAAAAAAGAACTATTCATTTTATTAATTCCAGTAATCTTTCTTCATTTTTTCTTGTTGTTTTTTCCAGTAATTCATCTGTTTTTATGTCTGCTGTTATTTCTCCTTTTTTTAATACCACAATTCTATCGGTTTTCTCCATTTCACTTACATCATGACTTGCTAATATTATTGTTTTTCCATTTTTGGATAATTCTTCCATTATTTCATATATTTTCATCTTTGTTTCTATATCCACTCCATTTGTCGGTTCATCTAATAAGTATATTTCTGCTTCTTTTATTAATGCCCTTGCTAAATTCAATCGTCTTTTCATTCCTGTTGATGCTTCCATATATTTGATTTTTCTGTTTTCATATAACCCCATCTCTTTTAATCCTTTTTCTACTTTCTTTTTTAATTCTTTTCCTGTTAGGTTATTTAACATTCCAAAAAAATTTAAATTTTCTTCTAAATTCAATCTATAGTAAAATGACCTTTCATTTGATGTTGCTATTGATATTAGTTTTTTTATTTGTTTTGATTCTTTTTTTACGTCATATCCTTTTATTTTTATTTCACCGTCATCTGGTATTATAAACATTCCTATTGTTTTTATTAATGTTGTTTTTCCTGCTCCATTTGAGCCGAATATTGTTATTTTTTCTCCTCTGTTTATTGTAAGATTTATATTTTTTAATGCTTTTATCCCATTTTTGTATATCTTTGTCAGATTTTTTATTTCTATTATTTTTTCCATTTTTTCACTTCCTAATATTGCGATATTGTGCCATATTTTCTTGCTTTATCAAAACTGTTTTTAAACCAGTACATTCCTATTGGTAATATTATTATTGTCATTATAATCAATATTATTATATCCTCTTTTATTTGGTATAAATTATATCCTTTTATTAATGTTTTTCTCAACCCATCCATTGCATATGTTGTTGGTA
>NZ_LNGH01000001.1:0-465 GCF_011057715.1 Marinitoga sp. 38H-ov | reverse complement strand
ACATCAAATGTATATATTAAAAATACAAATACAATTCCAGTATTTAATATTGTAAATATCAATTTTGAGAATATGGTGTATATAAAAACTTCCCATAATGGTGTTTCAGACAGAAGCAGGTATTCTATTGTTCCCATTACCTGCTCCTGTCTTATTACACTTTTAAATGTTGTTAGAGAGAGAGTAGTATAACTCATAAATACGCTTCCAGATATGAAATATGCAAGAATATTTCCCCCATATTGTTCAATCATTGGAAAGTAATTATCCTGAGCTATGAACCTTCCCATGAATCCAAATTGTAATAATCCTAAGAATCCACTGAGTATTCCCAGTACTGCTTGTGTTTTATAACTTTTCCATATTAGTATATCTCTACCTAAAAAATATAGAAATTTTTTTATTGTTTTCATAATTTAAGAATCACACCAATCCCAGAACCCTTTATCTTCTCCTTTGCATTTA